>JBEKVL010000314.1:0-7300 GCA_049514055.1 Tepidisphaeraceae bacterium
CTTGACGATCCGGCCGCCGCTGTCGGTGACGAAGACGCCATGTCCGCGGCCGAGGTCGGCTTCGACGCGCATGGTCAGGGCCGTCACGCCGGCGGGCGGGGTGACGTGACGATGATCGGCGAGGAGGAACACGTCGCCGGCGACGATCAACATGCCGGCGCCCAGTCGTTCCGGAAGGCCGGCCAGGGTCAGGTAGAGGTGGTCGAAGAGCGTACAGATTTGTCCATCCGGCCGCAGCAGCGGCAGGGGGGCGAAGATTTTGCCCAGGGGGGAATACGCGGGCAGCCGTTGTGAGGCGCCGCCGCTGTGGATGAGCAGGATGCGCAGTTGTCCAAGATCGGCCGGCCCGATGGCATGCTCGCGCCACAGTGTTCGCAGCGCGCCCAGCGTTGCGCCGCCCGATCCGGCTCGCCGCCCCGGTGGATCGGCGACGACGACACTACGTTGGAGAGCGGGGAAGAACGCTCCAGTGGGACCGACGGCGCGATGGCGCAGAGCCAGTTCCTGCCGATAGCCGGCCGCCTGCTTCTCGTTGGCCGCCGTTAACACGACGAAATCCCAGCAGTCGCCCGGGGTACTCGTCTGCACGGCGCGACGGTACGCCTCCGCGTTGGCTTCCATGGCCACGCGCATCCGATGGATTTCGGTCTGGTTTTTCACGCTCATGGCACAACCCCTTCCAGGACCTGACGTATCCGGTTACACGCGATGGGCCGGTCGTAAAGCCGTTCGAACGCTTCCCGGGCCCGGCGGCCCATCTCCAGTCTCAAGGGTTCGTTCTCGCGGAGTTCACGAATCCGGGCGACAAGGCCATCGACGTCGCCAATCGGTACCACGTAGCCGGCGCCATTCTCCACGATGGTCCGCGAGCATTCGGCGTCGTCCGGGCCGATCATGATGCCTGGCCGGCCGACGGCCATGATGCCATACAGCTTGCTCGGCACGACAATTCCCGTGAATGCGGGCAACTGGCTCACCAGGTGGACGTCGGCGGCGTTCAGCGAATGGAGCAGTGCGGCGCGTTCCTGGTACGGATGGAATGTTACATTCTTCCAGCAGTTCCGCCCGGCGCGTTCCTGCATGGCCTTGAAGCGGTTGCCGCCGCCGATGAACAGCCAGCGCAGACCCGTGTCGTCCTTCAGCCGCTCGATAGCGCCGGCGATGGTGTTGACGTCGTGCGCCATTCCGAGATTGCCGGAGTAGGCGAGATTGAATGTGTCGGTTGCGCCCCACTGGCGGGCGAGCGTGCTTTCTGTCCTGGGCATCGGGTGAAGCTGTTGCCCGTCCGACCAGGGTGGGATCACGTGCAGATGTACGGACTGGCGCGGAATGCCATACCGTTGTGAGATCAGGTCGGCCATGTCCCGGCCGAGGGCGATGATGCCATCGGAATTCTCCAGCGTGAATCGCGTCAGCCGGGACATGATCCGAGCGACGATCGAGCGGGGCTTGAGCACTCCCATGGCGATGGCCGCGTCGGGATACACGTCCATGACATGATAGACCAGCCGCACGCGGCCGCCGTCGCGCCGCCGGCCGAAAATGCGCTTGAAGACGCCGAGGAGCGAGATCATCGGCGGGCTGCTGAGCGCCAGGATCACATCCGGCGCGGGCATCTTCTGCATTTCGATGAAGGCCGCGGCGTAGAAGCTGAGGAAGTCGCTCATGCGGCCGACGAGGTTCTTCCTGCCGAAACGCGTGCCGCCGACGCGGCGGAATTCGATGTGGCCGATCTTCTCGTACGCCTGCGCGTGGCTCTGGTCGGTGCCGTAGACGTGGCGCGAGCAGATGGCCGTGACGTTGTGTCCGTGCCGGTCCAGGTCCTGCGCGAGATCCCACATGAGCTGCGCCGTGGCCGCAACTTCGGGATAGAACGGCTGGTTGAGGATCAGGACGTGCATGCGATTCAGGCCCGGTTCTTCTCAAACCACTCGATGGTCCGCGCCAGTCCATCCTCCAGGGATGTCTGTGCGGTGAATCCTATCGACTTTTGGGCCCGCGATACATCGAGGCATCGGCGGGGCTGGCCGTCGGGCCTGGTGGGGTCCCAGGCGATGTCGCCCTTGAAGCCGCAGAGTCTGGCCACCAGTTCGGTGAGGTTGCGGATGGTGATTTCCCGGCCGCTGCCGAGGTTCACCGGTTCCGGCGCGTCGTACTGTTCCATGCTCAGCACCAGCGCCTCGGCACAGTCTTCGACGTAGAGGAACTCGCGGCTGGCCGAGCCCGTGCCCCAGGCGGTGATGGCCGGCCGGCCGCTGCGGCGGGCCTCGACGCACTTGCGCACCAGGGCCGGGATGACGTGGCTGGAGTTCAGGTCGAAGTTGTCGCGCGGGCCGTAGAGGTTCACGGGCAGGAGGTAGATCGCGTTGAGCCCGTATTGCTGTCGGTAGGCCTGGCACATCACGAGCAGCGCCTTCTTGGCCACGCCGTAGGGCGCGTTGGTTTCCTCGGGGTATCCGTTCCACAGATCGGCTTCGCAGAAGGGGACGGGAGTCATTTTTGGATACGCGCAGATAGTCCCCACCTGCACGAACTTCTTCAGCCCGTGCCTGCGGGCGCCTTCGATCAGGTGCAGGCCCATGGCCAGGTTGGCGTAGAAGAACCGTCCGGGGTTCTCGCGGTTGGCGCCGATGCCGCCGACCTCGGCCGCCAGGTGCATGACCGCGGCCGGCCGCAGGTCGTCGTACAGGCGCTGGACGTCGGTCTCGCGCGTCAGGTCATACGCGCGGCGGCGGGTGACGACGACGTTGTCGTAGCCGCGGGCGGCGAGTTTCTCGATCACGAAGCTGCCGAGAAAACCGGCCCCGCCGGTGACCACGATCCGGTCTGTCCTGGCAATGCTCATATGCTTCCCTTTTCGGAACGGGATCAGAAACACTTCCCGAAATCGGGCTTCATCTATGCGCTGGCGCGCAGACGCGGCTGGCCGGGATCCGATGCGCCGCGCATCCTGGCGCGGTCGTGCAGCATACGTTCCTGCCGGGCCAGTTCCAGGTCCGACTCCACCATCATCTTCACCAGGTCCTTGAAAAGCACGCGTGGCTTCCAGTTCAGCTTCTTTCCGGCTTTGGCGGGGTTTCCCAGCAGCAGGTCCACCTCCGACGGTCGCAGGTATCGCTTGTCGATCTCGACGTGCTGCGTCCAATCCATTCCCAGCAGGCTGAAGGTCTCTTCGATGAACTCCTTCACGCTGTGGGTTTCGCCGGTGGCGACGACGTAGTCATCCGGCTCCGGCTGCTGGAGCATCAGCCACATGGCCTGGACATAGTCGCCCGCGTAGCCCCAGTCGCGCTTGGCGTCGAGGTTGCCCATGAACAGCTTCTGTTGCAGGCCTTCGGCGATGCGCGTGGCGGCACGGGTGATCTTGCGGGTCACGAACGTCTCGCCGCGCCGCGGGCTTTCGTGGTTGAAGAGGATGCCGTTGCAGGCGAACATGCCGTAGGCCTCACGATAGTTCAATGTCTGCCAGTAGCTGTACACCTTGGCGCACGCGTAGGGGCTGCGCGGATGGAACGGGGTGGTTTCGCTCTGTGGCGTCTCATGCACCTTACCGTACATTTCGCTGCTCGATGCCTGATAGACCCGCGTGGGCAGTTTCGTATCGCGCACCGCCTCGAGCAGGTTGATCGTGCCCAGGGCATCGACCTGCACCGTGTAGACCGGCTGGTCGAAGCTCACGCGCACGTGCGACTGCGCTCCGAGGTTGTAGACCTCGTGCGGCTGCATTTTGGTCAGGACATCGCGAAGTCCCGGGCCGTCGGTCAGGTCTCCGTAGTGGAGAAACAGGCTCGCACTCGGATCGTGCGGGTCGCGGTAGAGGTGTTCGATACGATCGGTGTTGAAGGTGCTGCTCCGGCGGATGAGCCCATGCACCTCGTAGCCTTTGCCGAGCAGGAACTCCGCGAGGTATGAACCATCCTGCCCGGTGATCCCCGTGATCAGCGCCCGACGCTTGTCCTGAGATTGCATACGACTCCCGTTAAGACCTGGCAACAGACACTGGATCATCGCGGCGGAAGTACCACGCCGTCGTGCAGGCCTTCAGCCGGCATGGGCCGGAAGCCTGCACCGCAACTTCGGCCGCGATGATCTAGGATATCGGTCCTGATTCCGCGGGCCTTAAGCCGTTTTCTGTTACGATTCCGTGGGCACGCTCGCTATAATAGCCTCGTCGAGCCAGCCAGGAGTCCAATAATGCGCAGCCTTCCCTACACCGTTGTCGTCTTCTCCGTCCTGGGCCTTTCCCTTGCCGCGCAGGCTCAGAACAACTTCTACAACGGCGGAGGCGTCGCACTCTACAACCCGATTGTTGACACCGTTACCTCGGGCACGCAGCTCGTCGTCTCGCCCACTGTCTCGGCCGACCGCAAGTATGTTACCCTCTCCACGGTCGTCCAGGTTTCGCAGGTCGTCAAGATCCAGAACTTTCCCTTCTTCGGGATCAACAACGCCTTCGCGGGCGGCGCCGGCCTGCCGCCGTCCGATAACAACGCCACGCCCCCGACGACACGTCCGTACTGGGATCGTCAAAAGGCCGGCCTGCTGCAGCGGCCGGGTATGACTTTCGTCGGCGCACCATGACTCTTGATTCCACCCGGTGTCTGCCGTGCCGCCTCGAGCGCAAGCAAGGACGGGAACCATGAACGAATCAGAGACCAGGAGTGAACTGCCGGAAACACCGCCCTCCGGCCAGAAACCGAAACCCCGCCGCCGCAAGCTGCTGAAGATCCTCGGCGTGGCGGCTGCGTTGCTCGTACTCCTGCTGATCTTCCTGCCGGGCATCATCAGCATGGGGTGGGTGCGCGCCATCGTGTTGTCGAAGATCAATGCCCAACTCAACGGCGAGGTGCAGATCGACGGCTGGTCCTTCGGCTGGTTCAGCGGGACGAAGATTCACAACCTCCGTATCATTGAGGACAGCGCCACGATCCTCGAGGCCGGGGAGATTTCGACGGACCTCAATGTTCTCGGCGTCCTCACGGGCCGCATGTTCAGGCTCGGGAAGACCACCGTCCGTGACGTGTCTTTCGCCTTTGTGCGCTATCCCGATGGCTCGAACAATTTCGCAAGGCTCTCGAAGGCCCCGACGGATCCCAATGCGCCCGCGACGGCGCTCCCCGCGGGCCTGAGCTTGCAGTTCGACGGCGATGTCCGCGGCACCATCGAACAGAGATTTGCCAACGGCACGAGCCAGGTAACCTACATCGACAGGTCGGCGATCTCGGCCGCGTTCGCCGATATCAACGGCAAGATCACCAGCAGGCTGGACCTGACGATCCGCGACGCGGACGGTCAGACCGGCACGATCACCACGGACGGCAGCATCCGGCTGTTTGAGAAGGGCCTGCTGGCTATGGAGAAACTCGAGGGGGACCACACGATCGCGATCAAGTCCGTGCATCTCGGAGTGCTCGACGCATTTCTGCCTGCCGGGTTTTCCCTCGACACCCTCGCCGGCCAGGCCGACGGCAAGTTCACAGTCAAGGTTGTCGGAGAGGATTCCGTCGTAGCCGAGGGCGGCCTGACCATCACGGACTTTGCGGCCACCGGTCCCGCGCTGAACGACGATGTGTATAAGAACGCGAAGGTCACGCTGACGCTGCCTCCGACGACCTTGACTCGCGCGGGCACGCCGCGGTTGCGCATCGGCCAGCCGGGGAAGGCCGAGCAGCTTACCATCGCCCTCGGCAAGCACGGCGCGATTTCCATCACCGCCGACTCCTCGCTGGACGCTCTTCAGAATCTCGCGGCCAACAAGGCGCCGGGCGATACAGGGCAGCTCGGGCTCCACATCAAACTGGACCTGGCGGCCATCGCCAACCAGGTTCCCCGCGCTTTCCGCCTTCGTGAAGGGCTCAAACTTACCGGAGGCACGTACGACAACGGCGTGGAGATGACCCTTTCCCGGGAAAAGGCGTCATTCAGCCAGAAGACCACCATCACCGGCCTTGCCGGCGAAGTCGATGGCAAGGCGATCAAGGCCCAGCCGGTTTCCGTATCCATCTCGGCCGACGACTTCGGCGGCGGCGGCGTCCTCCCCGACCTTCGCAACATCGCCATCGATATGGAGTCGAGCTTCGGCTTCGCCAAGGGCGGCGGCGACAATCTTTCGCGCATCAAACTGAACGGTAACCTGAAACTGGCCGAACTTTCCGGCCAGCTTGGCCAGTTCATCGACTTGTCCCAGATGGGCATCGCTTCGCTCTCCGGCGATGCGGGTTTCAGCCTCACCAGTTCGACCGACCCCGCCAAGCCCGCCAGTCCGACCACTCTCGACGTCACACTGACCACGAGCAAGCTCACGGTTCAGCGAGCCAATCCCGGTGGGCAGGCGCTGCCGCTCCTGACCAACTATGACTCGACTTTCACCACCTCCGCCACGGTGTCGAGCGATGCCGTCGCACAAGTCGTGAACATCAGCGCCTTGAGCCTCACCGACTCGGCCGGGATGCTGGCCATCGCCAAAGATCCGGCCACGCCGCTCACCGTCACCATGCCTGTCAAGGGAACCCCCAGCGCGTCCGGCAAGCTCTCGATCAAGGGCAGCATGGTGAGCATCGGCGACTTTCTTGCCGGTCTGCGCGGTTCGACGGCGCATCCGCCGGTGGTGAAGATCACCGCCGGCGATCTGGCGGTCTCGCTGGATCTGTCCCGCTCCGCGGCCGGGACGAAGCTCGCTGTCGACGGCGGCATCAACGGGCTCGCCATCACCCTGCCCGGCCAGCCGCTTCAGAACGAGACGGTGCAACTGAAGATGCTCGCGACCGCCGATGACGCCTTCACGGCGATTTCCGTGCCGACGCTCGACCTCAAGAGCACGTTCGCCAATGCCTCGCTCGACCAGCCCATTGCCATCAAGCTCGGCGGCACCGGCGGCGTGGATGCATCCGGCGCCATCACGGTGAAGGGACAGCTCAAGCCGATCCTCGGCCTGGCCGAGGCGCTGCAGCTTGCCGCGCCGAATTCGCTCGTGAACTACGGCGGCAGTTTTGCCGTAAACCAGAAGTTCAGCACCAGCGGATCAAAACTGGCGGCCGATGGGCAGACATTGGTGACCGACTTCACGGTGGGCGATCCGGCCAAACCGAACTTCAAGGAAGCAACTCTAAGAATTGTCAACAACGTGCGGGTCGACCAGTCGGCCAGACTGATCGATATTCAGAGTATTTCAGTCGACATGACCCAGACCAAGGCCGCGTCCGTGGCCCTGTCCGGCAAGATTCAGCAGTACGACAGCCAGGGCGTTTTCAACGGGATGACGCTCACGCTGGGTTACGACCTGGCTGCCGCTTACAAGGCC
>JBEKVL010000315.1:0-7278 GCA_049514055.1 Tepidisphaeraceae bacterium
GCCGGGCACGTCTATGCCACTGCCGGCAACTACTCCGTGGCCGTGCGGGCCGTGGACAAGGACGGGGCGCAGAGTACCGCCGTCATGCATGCGGTTGTGGTTGATGTTCCGATCAACGCCAACGCCGGCGCCAACGCCACGATCGACGAAGGCTCGGTGTTCAGCCGTAACGGCAGCTATGCCGTCGGATTGGTGGCGCGCACCGCGACGGTGGACTATGGCGATGGAAGTGGCGTGCAGCCGCTGGCGCTGAATCCCAACGGCACGTTTGCCCTGAGCCACCTCTACAACGACAACGGGCAGTATACGGTGACGGTTGTGGTGTCGGCCGGGCAGGTCCAGAGCTCGACGGACACGGTGCAGGTAACGGCCAATTCCGTGGCGCCGGTGGCCGAGTTGACAGGGCCGGCCTCGGTGTCGCGCGGACAGAACTACACGTTGAATCTCTCGGCCACAGATGTTTCCTTTGCCGACACCGTGGCCGGCTTCATCTATATCGTCGACTGGAAGGACGGCTCGGCCAAGCAGTCGGTACCCATGGGCACGACGACCGCCAGCCATGTCTATTCGCAGGCGGGGGCGTTCGTTATCAGCGTGCTTGCCCGCGACAAGGACGGCATGAACAGCCAGCCCGCGACCCAGTCGATCATCGTCACGGGCGCGTCGCTGCAAGCCGACCCGGTCACGCCGGGCAAGACGTCGCTGGTCGTGATGGGCACCGCGGCTGCCGACATCATCACGCTGTCTCCGGTGGCGGGCGGCTCGGTCAAGGCGACAATCGGCAAGGCGGTGGTCGGCACCTACAAGCCGACGGGGCTGATCCAGGTGTTCGGCGGGGCCGGCAACGACGTCATCACGATCGGCAAGGGGATCAAGAACCCGGCGATGCTTTTCGGCCAGGCGGGCAATGACAAGCTCATCGGCGGCGACGGCAACACCGTGCTGGCCGGCGGCGACGGTAACGACACGCTGCTCGGCGGCGGCGGGCGGGATCTGCTGATCGGCGGCGCCGGCGCCGACAGTTTGAACGGCGGCCCCGGCGACGACATTCTCGTATCCGACACGGTGTCCTTCGACTCGGACGTGGTGAAACTCGGCGCGATCATGAAGGAGTGGACCCGGACCACCGGCGGCACTTACGCGCAGCGCGTCGCCCGCGTCACCGGCGCGGCCGGCGGGCTCAACGGCACGGTGTCCCTCAACAGCACCAACGTGGCCAAAGACACGTCCGTTGACACAGTGCTGGGCGGGACCGGTTCCGACCTGTTCATTCTCAACTCCGCCGGCGCCGGCGTACGCGACAAGTTCACGGATCGGATCAAGACGGAGACGGTCGTGGATCTGGCGTGACGGGCGGCGATTGGAGCAGTTACGCACCCGTTGCGCGTGCGATTGCGGGGGAATGGCGGTAAGATATCCCGTCTTATGATTCGCCAGAGTTGTTTGTTTCTGATGTGTGTGCTCGCGGGGTGTGCTTCCGGGACCAGACCGGCCGACACGGCTGCTCCGCCGGCCGATGTGCAGGCGCTGCCCGTCTGCGGGCCGTGGACGGAACTGGGCGCGGGGCTGCGGATGCGCGTCTGCGTGGACCGGACCATCGCCGAGGAAACCAGCATCGTCCGGGCGGCGCTGGTCGTGCAGAACAGTTCCTCGGTGTCGGCGGCGCTTGCGGGCGATGCGACCCGGCCGCTCTACGTCTGGCGGGTGGACGATATGTCGATGGTTACCTCGTCGGCGGGGCGCGACCTGTCCCTGGCGGCCGGCCAGACGTGGACCTCACCAATGGTGGAAATCGGCATGCCTCCCAATGCGCCCCGCCGCGAAATCCGGGCGGCGCTGGCGCTCAAGGGCGCCACCGCGGTCGCGGTCATGCCCATCACCGTGACCCCGGCCAAGTGGGGCGAACCCGTGGCCGGGTTGCGGTTGCGGCTGGGGATCGACCGTGAAAAGTACGCGGCCGGAGAGAAGACGTCCGTGCGGATGTTCCTGCACAACACCACGGACAAACCGCTGACGGTTCACCCGCTGGACCAGGCCAGCCGCGATCAGGAATCGCACAAGGACCGGCTGAACCTGTGGTTCAAGACGGTGGACGATCGTGTCACCGAACTGCAGCCCGGCGGGTTCATCACCACCACGCTGGATGAGCCGCTGCTGCTGGCGCCGGGCCGATACCGGTTGAAGGCAACGATTGTATCCAAGGAGCTGTCGGTGGATCATCCGGTGGCGTGGGTCGGGAGCGTGATCTCGAACGACGTGGAGTTTTCGGTGGAGTAACCATGTTCGTCGAGAGCTGGATCATCTCCTTCTGCGGGCTGCTCTTCGGTGGGTTTATTGTCGCCATCACGGTCTCATTGTACAAGATGGGCGTTGGGCGCTTCATCCGAAACAAACAAATCGGTACACTACCGCCACGTTCGACCGAGTCGGCACTATGAAGACATTCATTCACGAAGACTTCCTGCTCCAGAATTCCGTCGCCCGCGAGCTCTATCACGAGCACGCCAGGCACCAGCCCATTTACGACTACCACTGCCACATCCCCTCCGACCAGATCGCCCGGAACAAGAAGTTCCGCAATCTCTACGAAATCTGGCTGGCCGGCGACCACTACAAGTGGCGGGCGATGCGCTCCAACGGCGTGGCCGAGCGGTTCTGCACCGGCGATGCGACGGATTTCGAGAAATACATGGCGTTCGCCAGGACGGTTCCCCAGACGCTGCGGAACCCGGTTTATCACTGGACACATCTCGAACTGCTCCGCTACTTCGGCGTCGAGGACCTCCTCGACGAACTGTCGGCGCAGCGCATCTGGGACCATGCCAACGGCCTGTTGGCGACGATGCCGGTGCATGAGATTCTCCGCAAGAGCAACGTCGCCGTCATCTGCACCACCGACGACCCGGCCGATTCGCTCGAACACCACCGGCAGATCCGCCAGGACACGTCGCTCAAGACCAAGGTCTATCCGACGTTTCGCCCTGACAAGGCGCTGGCCGTGGACAATCCGGCCGCGTTCAACGAGTGGCTCGGTCGTCTGTCCGCGGCCGCCAATGTGGAGTGCAACAATCTCCAGGGGCTGCTGGCGGCCCTCAGGAAGCGGCACGATTTCTTCCATGAAATGGGCGGCCGGCTGTCGGACCACGGGCTGAGCTACTGCTATTCCGACGACTGCACGCAGGCCGAGGCCGAAACCGCCTTCAACGACGCCCGCGCCGGCCGGGTGGCGTCGCCGCAGCTTGCCGACAGGTTCCGTGCGTTCATGATGCTTTATTTCGGCCATCTCGATGCCGACCGCAACTGGACCAAGCAGCTTCACCTGGGCGCGCTTCGCAACAACAGTACGCGGCAATTCAAGAAACTCGGCCCGGACACGGGTTTCGACAGCGCGGGCGACTGGCCGCAGGCGCAGGCCCTTTCGCGCTATCTCGACAGGCTCGACGAGGACAACAAGCTGCCGCGGACGATCCTCTACAACCTCAACCCGGCCGACAACTACGTGTTCGGGACAATGATCGGCAACTTCCAGGACGGCACGATCGCCGGCAAGGTCCAGTTCGGTTCCGGCTGGTGGTTCCTGGACCAGAAGGAAGGGATGGAGTGGCAGATCAACGCCCTGTCGAACCTGGGCCTGCTGGGCCGCTTCGTCGGCATGTTGACCGACTCGCGCAGCTTCGTGTCGTACATTCGTCACGAGTATTTCCGCCGGATTCTCTGCAACGTGATCGGCCGGGACGTCGTCAACGGCGAGTTGCCTCACGACATCAAATTGCTCGCCCAGATGGTGCGGAATGTCTGCTTCGAAAACGCGAAGCATTACTTCGGATTGGAACTGTGACGGCGCGAAGTGGGGCCGGCGAGTACGCTGGCCCCACTGGACCGAAACACCAGTTCCCGGAACACGACTGCGAAACCGGGAGGGCCGTGCTCCTGCATGGCCGGAACGGCGGCCCCGCGACAACGGCCGCAGAGGACTGCGGCCCTCTCCAGTTGAATGGGCATGCTCGGCGGTTGTGTTGTGCGGCCGGCCGGGCCAGGCAGCAGGAATTGCGGTATGAATGTCGATGCCCCTTATCCGGGTGATACGCCCGGAGCCCAGTCTGGTCCGGCGTCCTGCGGAGGCTACACGGCGCTGCGCGCCGGCGTGACCATCGCCGGTTTCTGCACGTTCCTCCAGGTGTACGCCACCCAGCCGCTGTTGCCGGTCATTCGCAAGGCGTTCGCGGCCAGCGAATTGCAGGCCGCCATGACGGTCGGCGCCGCCTCGCTTGCCGTGGCGCTCGCGGCCCCGCTGGTGGGGATCATGGCCGACGCGATCGGGCGAAAACGCGTGATGGTGCCGGCGATGCTCGCGATGAGCATTCCCACGATTCTCGGGGCCACATCCCACACCCTGGCTCAACTCGTCTTCTGGCGATTCATGATGGGATTGTGCATCCCGGGAATCATCGCCGTGATGCTGGCGTACATCGCCGAGGAAGCCGCCGATTCGGCCGGGGCGGTCATGGGGTCGTATGTCTCGGGAACCGTGCTCGGCGGTCTGCTCGGCCGGTTTCTGGCGGCACTGGTTGCGGCGAGATTCGGCTGGCGGGCAGCGCTTGTGGTCCTGGGTGTGGTGTCGTTCATGGGCGGGCTGGCGGTGTGGCGGCTGCTGCCCCGCTCGCGCGTGTTTGTGCCGCAGCGGCACGCGGCCGAGGCGCTCCGCGCCATGGCCGGGCACCTGCGGAACCCCAGGCTGCTGGCGACCTATCTCGTCGGCTTCAACGCCCTGTTCACCCTGCTCGGCACATTCTCATACATCAACTTCCACCTGGCCGGGCAGCCGTTTCATCTGGGCACGGTCGCGCTGGGATCCGTGTTCTTCGTCTATGCCCTGGGCGTGGTGGTGACCCCGGTCGCCGGCATCTGGATCGACCGCGTCGGCTACCGGCGGGCGCTGCTGGCGGCCGCGTGCATTGCCATCGCCGGGGCCTGGCTGACGCTGACGCCGGTGCTGTGGATCGTGATTGCCGGCCTGGCGGTCTTGTCGACGGGAATGTTCATCTGCCAGGCCGCCGCCAGCAGCCACGTCGGCGCTGCCGCCGGCGGATCGCGCTCGGCCGCGGCCGGGGTCTACGTCTGCTTCTACTACCTCGGCGGCTTTGTCGGCGCGACGGTGCTGGGGGTCGTGTGGCGCTACGCGGCATGGCCGGGCTGCGTGGCGACGGTGACGCTGATGCAACTCATCGCCGGCGCCGCGGCGTGGCGGTATTTCGCGGATCGGCGCCAGACCCACGAGCCGGCGGTGGCGACCGGAGATTGAAGCAGGGGGTACTCAACATTGGTCGTCCGGTTTCTCTTGCGATGGCGTGACCATCGATCCGGAAGTGTCAGGACCACAAACCGTCATCCCGAGCGTACTCGCGAGGGATCTGGCCTCGACGTCCAAAGCCAGATGCTTCGCGAGTACGCTCAGCATGACAAATGACGCACCACAAACGCCTACGCTTAGTCCTGGTTTCTGGTCACACCCTTTTCCGATCCACACCGCCACATTCATCATGTGGCGCCGTATTACCCATAGGCCGGGTTGTCCCCGCTACGTCCTTTCAAACAGGAGAACCGATGTCTTCGCATCATCCTTCACGTCGCCAGTCCCTCCGCCAGTCCGCCGTCGCCACGGTCGCCGCCACCGCCATCAGCATCGTCCCGCGCCACGTTCTCGGCGGCGCGGGGCAGGTTGCGCCCAGCGCCAAGACCACGCTCGCGGGCATCGGTGTCGGCGGGCAGGGAATGCAGGACATGGCCGCGCTGCAGGAGTATCCGGAAATCCAGGTTGTCGCGGTCTGCGACGTCAACAAGGAGAGCGGCGGATATCTCTCCTGGAACTGGAACGAGGGCAAGGCGCGGAACCTCGGCGGCCGCGAGCCCGCCCGCCGCGCCATCGAGGAAACGTATGCCAAGCGAGCGGGAGCCGGCGCCTACAAAGGCTGCAAGACCTACGTCGACTACCGCGAGTTGCTTGAGAAGGAGGATGCCGATGCCGTGATGATCGCCGCGCCCGACCACATGCATGCCGTCATCACCATGGCCGCCCTGAAGCGGAAGAAGCATGTCTACTGCGAGAAACCGTTGACCTATTCCGTATTCGAATGTCGGCAGGTCACCGAGGCCGCGAAGAAAGCCGGCGTCGCCACCCAGATGGGCAACCATGGTCAGGCCAGCGAAGAGGCCCGCGTCACCTGCGAACTGATCTGGGACGGGGCCATCGGCCCGGTCCACGAAGTCCAGGTCTGGTGCCCCGCGCGGTTCTGGGCTCCTGCAATGTTCGATGGCCGGCCCACCGAAACGCCGCCCGTGCCCGATGGGCTCGACTGGGATCTCTGGCTCGGCCCCGCCCCGCAGCGTCCCTATCACCCCGCATACCATCCCTGGACCTGGCGCAACTGGTGGGATTTCGGCACCGGCCTGTTCGGCGACCTCGGCGCCCACAAGCTGTCCACCGTCTTCAAAGCCCTTAAGCTCACCCATCCCACGAGCATTGAAGCATCCTGTACCCGCAACAACGGCGAAACATACCCGATGGGCGTGATCGCCCGCTACGAATTCCCCGCCCGCGGCGACCTGCCGCCGGTCACGCTCACCTGGTCCGACGGCGGCCTCCGCCCGCCGCGCCCCAAGGAACTCGAACCCGGCCGCGCCCACGGCGACGTCCTCTACATCGGCCAGACCGGCAAGCTGATGGGCCATCGCCTGATCCCCGAATCCAGGATGAAGGATCTCCGCAAGCCGCCGAAGATCCTGCCCCGATCTCCCGGCCACTACAAGGAATTCGTCGACGCCTGCCGCGGCTGCCCACCTGCCGGTTCCAACTTCGTCGACCACGCCGGCGTCCTCACCGAAACCTGCCTCCTCGGCAACGTCGCCCTGCTCGCCCAGAAACCGATCCAATGGGACGGGGTAAACCTCAAGATCACCAACGACGAAGCCGCCAACAAACTGCTGCACCGCGAATACCGCCAGGGATGGAGTTTGTAGTGGGGCCAGCGTCCTCGCTGGCCCGGAATGCCCATTGATCCACGATGCGTGAACATCGGTGGTATGATTCCCGTCATGGAATAGGAGTCGCCTCAACCGATCGCGTTGGACGACGCACCGAAAGCCGGCTCGCGCCGGCTAACCCGACCTTCGCACTTCCCACCCCAGAACCTCGATAGGACGCTGGAAACGCGGAAAATGGTCACGAGGTCTTCACCACAGCCTCCTTTCCCCGCTCCTCCGGCAGGAGCAGTTTCCCGC
>JBEKVL010000316.1:0-7274 GCA_049514055.1 Tepidisphaeraceae bacterium
GCGCGGATATCCTGGTGGTGGCGGCGGGCAAGGCCGGGCTGATTACGGCCGATCATGTCAAGGAAGGCGTGGTCATCATTGACGTCGGGATCAACCGCGTTACTCTGCCGGATGGCTCGAAGAAGACGGTGGGCGACGTGGATTTCCAGGCCGTGCGGCAAAAGGCCGCCTACATCACGCCCGTGCCGGGCGGTGTCGGGCCGATGACCGTGGCCATGCTGTTGAAGAATACACTGAGATCCGCGGAACTGGGAATCAAGCGCTGATGCGCCGTTGTGGCAGGTCTGATAACCGGATGTGGCCTATATCAGCGTAAAGGAGTCACCATGTTGGTAAAGAGCTGGGTGAAATACACGTTGTTCGGTGGCCCGGGGACTCGCTGCCGGAACATCGACCGGGGCCTGCTCAAGGGGCTCCGGTTCAACATCGACACGGCCCACAAATCACTACGGCTGCTGGGGCTGGATGAATCGGAGCTGACGGCACACGTGCGGCGTCTGGCGGCGGACGCGGCCGGGGCCATGGATATCGGGGCGAACGACGGCTGGTACACGGCCTACTTCGCATCGCGGCCGAACATTGGGCGTGTCTGGTCGTTCGACCCCGACGCGGCGACGCTCGAACTCGCACGCGCCAATGTCGCCCTCAACTCCGAGGAGTTCGCCCGCAAGACCACGTTCCTGGCCAAGTTCGTCGGGAACGCCGACGACGACAAGTTCTGCCGGGTGGACACCCTGGCGGCCGATTTCACGGGGCCGCTGCTGCTGAAGATCGATGTTGATGGCGGGGAGCGGGACGTTCTCGCGGGCGCCGAGAAGACCCTTGGCCGCGACAATGTCAGACTCGTGGTCGAGACGCACAGCGCGGAGCTCGAGCAATCCTGCACGGCGTTTCTCGCCTCGCTCGGCTACAAGATTCAGATCATTCCCAACGCCTGGTACAGGGTCATTGTGCCCGAAGCGCGGCACATCCCCCACAATCGCTGGTTCATTGCAACCAAATAAAGTGGCGCCGACGCACCTGGCGGCAGGGCGCGGAAACGCCGCCTGGAGATGCCGGCGAGAGCACCGGCGCCACTTCTCACAGCTTGAGCTGGCCAACGAAGGCGGTGATGAACTGCTCGAGTTCCGCCTGGGCCCTGGCATCGGGTTCGGCCATGGTGAAGCCGACGCTCCAGTACCTGTTGGCCGGCACAAGTGTGGCCCCGACCGTCAGTTTCCTGCCGTCCTTCTCCTTTTCGGTGCGGATGAGCCGGGGTTCCGGGAGAGGAGTTTTGACGGGCGAGATGGCGAGGATGGTCTTCATGCCCTTGTACTGGATGGTCGCGCCTTCGAGGCGGGGTTTGCGCGGGTTGTTTTCCCAGGTCGGGTTCTCGTACATGATCCAGTGCGACAGCTCGAAGACTGGCGCCTTGGCCGCCCCCTCGAGGCCGCGATATTCAAGATAGACCAGCAGTTCGGCCATGCGCGGCTGCCTGCGGTCCTCGGGCAACGGGGCGGTCGGGGAGGAGTTCTGCGTACAGCCGGCGAGGCACGCCAGCAACAGGCACGTAGTGATCGAGTATCGCATGCGTCCATTGTATACGACCCGTGCTGATGACAAATGCCCCCGTTCGTGTAAAACACACGCAACGTCCATGCCCAACATTTATGACATCGCCTATTGGAGCGGGCTGATCGTCAGCAGCCCGTACTGGCTGCTCACGACATCAGCGCGCCAGAAGGTGCTCAAGGCTTTTTCGCAACGATCGGGTCGGGTTCCGGCACGGGACAACGCCGCGCCGGCGGTCATGATCCACGCCGTCTCGCTGGGCGAGATGAACGCCACGCGCGGCCTGGTCGAGCGCCTTCGCGTGCTGCGGCCGGACCTGGACTTCATCATTACCTCCACGACTGATACGGGCCTGGTCCGCGCTCAGGAACTCTACGGGCTGCATCCCAAACCAGTGGAGCCGCCGAGTCCGGCCCCCGGTCTGCTCGATTCCGAGCCTGAGGTGTCGCATTTCACGCTTCTCCGCTACCCGCTGGATTTCACCGGCGCGGTCACGCGGCTTCTGGACAACCTGAGGCCCAGCGCCGTCGTGCTCATGGAACTGGAGATCTGGCCGAACTTTCTGCGACAGTGCGAGGTCCGGAACATCCCGGTGATGGTCGTCAACGGGCGCGTGACGGAGCCGAGCTTCCGAAAATACCGTCTGGTCCGTGCAGTGACGCGGAAGATGTTCTCACGGCTGTCGGCCGCGTGCGTGCAGGAACAGGTTTATGCCGACCGGTTTCGCGATCTGGGCCTGCCGGCCGAGCGCATCGCGGTCACGGGCACGATGAAGTTTGACACGGCGACGGTGAGTTCGCGCGTACCGGGAGATGAGCTGCTCTGTGACGAGCTGCAGATCCGGCCGATGTGCCTGTTCCCCCAGGCGCCCGACGCCCAGCGGTTCTGGGTGTGCGGATCCACTGGTCCGGGCGAGGAGGAGATCGTTCTCAGGCAATATCGGCAGCTTCTGGCCCGGCACGCGCGGTTGCGGCTGGCGATCGTGCCGCGCAAACCCGAGCGATTTGACGAGGTGGCACAGCTCATCCTCGACCAGCGGTTCCAGTTGGTGCGACGGTCCAAGACCGTGCCCGCGACGCAGAAAGATCAGCTCCTGGCATTCCTCAGCGGCAGCCCAGCGCCCCAGGGCGAACCGCCCGAGCCGGCCAGCACGCTGCTGCCCCCGGTGATTCTCGGCGACACCATGGGTGAACTGCGGAAGTTCTATTCGCTGGCGGATGTGGTGTTTGTCGGCCGGTCGCTGGTGGACCTGGGCGCCCGGCAGCATGGCTCGGACATGATCGAGCCGGCCGCCCTCGGCAAGCCGGTGATAACCGGTCCGTTCACCGGGAACTTTGCCGATGCGATGTCGCGGTTTCGCGCGGCCGACGCGATGCTGGAGGTATCGACGGCGGAGGAACTGGGGCAGGCGGTGTCGATTCTGCTGTCGTCGCCCGTCCGCGCCGCCGAGATGGGGTCGCGGGCGCAGGCAGTGGTCACAGGTGAGAAGGGCGCCACCGAGCGGCACGTGCGGCAGATTCTCAAGCTGTTGCCGGCGGCGGAGCAGGCGGGGTGAGATGTCAACTCGGCGGCAGGGCGGCGGCCGCCGGGGCATTGAGGCTGCGCGCCCGCGGTTTGGATCCGGAGCCACCGGTGGCATGGTCCTTTTCGAGCTGCATGCCGCGTGGGGCGGCGATGACGCCCGTGCGGGAGAGCATCTCGATCTTGTAGGGTTTCATCAGCTCGATGAACGCCTGCAGCTTCTCCTCGGTGCCGCTCAGTTCGACCATGAGCGTCCTGCGGGCCACATCGACGATCTTGCCGCGGAACATCTCGACGATGCCGGCGACTTCGGCACGGTTCTCGGCGGTGACATTGATGGTGACGAGGACGAAATCGCGTTCGACGTAGGCGGTGCCCTTGAAGTCACGGACATCGACGACCTCAATGATCTTGGCGAGTTGCTTGCGGACCTGTTCGAGGGTGTTGTCGTCGGCGCTGACGACGATGGTCATCCGCGAGTATTGGGGATCTTCAGTGCGGCCGACCACGAGCGAGTCGATGTTGAAGCCGCGGGCTGAGAACATCCCCGCGACCCGCGAGAGGACCCCGGGTTCGTTCATGACCAGAGCCGAGATGACGTGACGCATAGGTATCTCCGAAAAACGAGTCGTGTATCATACCCGCACGGCCGGGTGGCGGCCAACCGGGCGTGCCAGTTGCAACGCGGATCGTTTTTGCTGGGCCTTGGTCCATTCGGCGCAGGTCATTCACTCGCACCACTCCATTTCCATTTGCGGATTTCCGGCAGATCCTCGCCGTGCTTGTTGATGTATTGTTTGTGCTCGATCAGCTTGTCCTTGAGCTGCTGTTTCAGGTAGATGCCCTTGTCGCCGGTCTGCGGCAGGCGGTCGATGGCGTCCATCACGAGGTGGAAGCGGTCCAGGTCGTTGAGCACCGTCATGTCGAAGGGTGTGGTGATGGTGCCCTCTTCCTTGTAGCCGCGGACGTGGATGTTGTCGTGGTTGGTGCGGCGGTAAGTCAGCCGGTGGATCAGCCACGGATAGGCATGGAAGGCGAAAATGACCGGCTTGTCCCTGGTGAAGAGTTCGTCGAAATCGATGTCGCTCAATCCGTGCGGGTGCTCGGTCTGCGGTTGGAGCTTCATGAGGTCGACGACGTTGACCACGCGGATTCTCAGTTCGGGCAGGTGCTCGCGGAGGATGGAAACGGCCGCGAGCGTTTCCAGCGTGGGGACGTCGCCACAGCAGGCCATGACCACGTCGGGCGCCGCGCCCTGGTCGTTGCTGGCCCACTGCCAGATGCCGATGCCCTCGGTGCAATGTTTGACGGCGGCATCCATCGTCAGCCACTGCGGCGCCGGGTGCTTGCCGGCGATCACGACGTTGACGTAATGACGGCTGTGCAGGCAGTGATCCATCACCGATAGCAGGCAGTTGGCATCCGGCGGAAGATAAACCCGCACGATCTCGGCCTTTTTGTTCACGACGTGGTCGATGAAGCCGGGATCCTGGTGGGTGAAGCCGTTGTGATCCTGGCGCCAGACATGCGAGGCCAGCAGGTAGTTCAGCGAGGCGATCTTTCGCCGCCACGGCAGGTGCGAGGTGACTTTCAGCCATTTCGCGTGCTGGTTGAACATCGAGTCGACGATGTGGATGAACGCCTCGTAGCAGTTGAAGAGTCCATGCCGTCCGGTAAGCAGGTAGCCCTCGAGCCAGCCTTCGCATTGGTGCTCGCTGAGCATCTCCATGACACGCCCGGCGGGCGCGAGGAATTCGTCGTTCGGCACGGTTGCGGCGTCCCATTGGCGTTTGGTGACTGTAAAGAGGGCTTCCAGACCATTGGAGAGCGTCTCGTCAGGGCCAAAGACCCGGAAGTTTCGCTGCTCGCTGTTCAGCTTGGCAATATCGCGGAGGAATGGCCCGAGCACATGCGTGTCGCCGATGCCGCGAATCCCAGGCGTTGGGACGTCGGTCGCGTAATCACGGAAATCCGGCATCCGCAGGTCGCGGAGCAGGATACCGCCGTTGGCGTGGGGATTGGCGCCCATGCGTCGTTCGCCCTTGGGCGCAAGTTCGGCCAGTTCCGGGTTCAGACGGCCCTGGTCGTCGAAGAGTTCTTCCGGCCGATAGCTCCGCAGCCAGTCTTCAAGCAGTTTGAGGTGTTCGGGATGTACGGCCGGGTCGGAGAGCGGAACCTGGTGGGAATGAAAAGTGCCTTCGATCTGCAGGCCATCGATCACCTTCGGCCCCGTCCAGCCCTTGGGTGAATTGAGCACGATCATCGGCCAGCGCGGACGCGTAAGATCGCCATGGACGCGGGCGTTCTGTTGGATGTTCTTGATCTGCTCGATCGCTGTATCGAGCGCCGTCGCCATGGCCTGATGCATCGGCCCAGGCTCGTGACCCTCAACGAAGATGGGCGTAAACCCGTAGCCGCGGAGTAACTGTTCCAGTTCCTCCCGGGTAATGCGCGCGAGGAGGGTCGGGTTGGAAATCTTGTAGCCGTTGAGATGCAGAATCGGGAGCACCGCGCCATCGCTGGCCGGATTGAGAAACTTGTTTGAATGCCAGGCTGTGGCCAACGGGCCGGTTTCCGCTTCGCCGTCACCAACGACGCAGGCGACGATCAGATCGGGATTGTCGAAGACCGCCCCGAACGAATGGCTGAGTGAATAGCCCAGTTCGCCACCCTCGTGGATCGACCCCGGGCACTCCGGCGATGCGTGGCTGGGGATTCCTCCGGGAAACGAGAATTGGAGGAAGAGCTTCCGCAGGCCGGCCTCGTCCTGGCTGATATTCGGATAGATCTCGCTGTAGGTGCCTTCAAGGTAAGTATTGCCCACGACGGCCGGGCCACCGTGGCCGGGGCCGGAGACGTAGATCATGTCGAGGTCGTATTTCTTGATGACCCGGTTCAAATGCACGTAGATGAAGTTCTGTCCGGGGGTGGTTCCCCAGTGCCCCAGCAGCATGTGCTTGACATCCGCGAGCGTCAGTGGGCGCTTCAGCAACGGATTGTCGTAGAGGTAGATCTGGCCGACCGAGAGGTAGTTGGCGGCACGCCAATAGGCGTCGATCTTCTGAAGCAGTTCCGCTGAGAGTGGGCCGTTCGCGTTCCGTGATTCCAGCCGATTGTTGTGAGGCTGGACGTTCTGTTCCATCAGGTCGGTTGGCATGGTGTTTTCCTGTTAGTTAGGTGGGTTCTGGGCGATCCTAAAGCGCATTCGATGCCGGCGTGGGTTCAATCGCCCGTTTGCCAGGTCTCAGGGACAAGTTGTCCGTCATCACATAGACCATGATGAGGGCGAGCATCATGACGACGGCGACCCAGACTCGCCAATCCAGATGCGCGTGTCTCCAAAAGTGGTGACGCGGATGCTGCTGATCCCGTGACTTGGCTGCTTCGTTCTCCACATCGTGCTTGTTATCGCTCATTTCGTTCCCATCAAAAGGGTCCAACTTCGTCACAAAGCGATGCTTGGACACAACAAAAAAAACCGACGCAGCCGAACACCCAAGGTGTTCAATTGCGTCGGCTTACTCATTAACAGGTCTCCCGGCCGTTGGCCGGATTACCCTTTAGTTAGTCATCCGAGGACTTCGATATTCTTCCGGGGGCTGATTCATCTAAAGCTCCCGACATTCAGATTGTAGGCTTCCGAGCCGGCAAAGCAAAGGCCGGCCCGTACAACAGCCGGCCAGTACCGGCCAGTACGCGTCACGCGCCATGCGGCGCGGCTTTACCGGCCATGCCAAGACCGATCACGCCGCAGACCGTCTCGGCGATCATGCGTTCCTCATCTGTATGAATGACGCGGATCGCGACCCGGCTCGCCGCCGCAGAAATCACGCCCTCGCTCGTCGTGTTTCGTTTCTCTTCGAGTTCAATTCCAAGGAATGCCAGCCCATCGCAAATCCGGGCGCGAACCGTGGGTGCGTTTTCGCCGATGCCTCCTGCGAAGGCGAGTGTGTCCAGGCCACCGAGGGCAGCGGCAAAGGAGCCGATCCACTTCTTCACCTGGTAACAGAACACCGCGATCGCTTCAGCCGCCCGCACATCCTGCGCTTCGCACGCCAGCAGGTCGCGCATGTCGGAACTGGTTTCGGAAATCCCCAGCAGCCCGGACTGGAAATTGACCATCTCGTTGAACTGTTTCGCGCTCATCTTCTCCGTGCGGGCCAGATACCAGACCAGCCCGGGATCGAGATCACCGGAGCGAG
>JBEKVL010000317.1:0-7254 GCA_049514055.1 Tepidisphaeraceae bacterium
GATGTACCCCATGCCGTTGCCGGCATCCATGATGACCCCGCTACCAGTGCCGATCTGCTCGAATTTCTGGCTTTGGTCTCGATCTCCTGGTGAGGAGAATTCGCCGAACGGATCCCTCTCGCCGAAGAAGCGCCGGAACAGCCCTTGGGACGGAAAGGCGCTCGGGCTCATTCGCACTGTCTTGTGAACATTGATATTCACCACCGAGGGTTCCACCGCCTTGGCCACTTTCCTGAACATGCCCGACATATCCGGCGATGACGCCAGTTCCTGTCGGGCATCCGCCACGGCCTGTGCCGCCCTGGCCGGCTGGGCATACCACACCCAAGTTCCTCCGGCCAGCCCCGCCGTAACCATCGCCCCCGCAACCCATGCTACCGCTTTTGACTTCATGCTGTTCATATAGGCTCCTTGATAGAGTGTTTGCGTCGCATGCCTGCATCGGCGTACGTATCTACGGTGACCATGCATCATCCGATGCCGGAGTTTCATGCCGAACGCATCGCAATGACACGTTGAGAAATACAAATTCCATGCCAGCCAGGCAGCTACGTTACCGCACAAATGGCAACCCTCTGCCAGATAATCGGAAGCGTGAACCCCGGTCGCGGATATGGTGTCCGTGAACTGTCGGTTCTCCCGGTGTGACGGACTGTCGCAAATGCGTCGGATTGACCCGCTGGCGTGAGGCCCACCCGCGAAGCGACAGCATACGTTTGCTTCGCCTTTTCCCCCTCATCTCAATCGGGACGGAGCGCCATGATCTGCTCGGCGTGCTCGTGCAGCGAGTCGAGTTCGACGAACATCTCGGCCCAGCGTTGGCCGGAGCGACCGAATTGCCTGGCGATGCGACCGGCGGAGCGGGCCAAGCCCATACCTTCCTCGATTTCGCTGATGAAGACGCGGAACTCCTTCTTCTCCTGCGAAAACAGTCCGCGATGGCCCATGCTGGTGATGTAGCCGGTCTGTACCAGGTCCGTCTCCATGGCGATGGCGCGATAGTGTTCCACCGCCTGGCCGAGTCGGGATTTCTCATCCTCAAAGATCTTGTAGGCATGATCGCCGAGCGAGGTCAACATTGGTTCAAGTTCGGTCGATTTGCCGGTCGCGGATTCTTCGAGACAGTAGAGGTCGATACACGTCTGATAGAGCGACTGCATCGGCCCAAGCGAGTCCGCTTTGAGCGCGCCAGCCACCTGTGGCCGGACAGCCTTCAGCATGTCTGCGAAAGCCGCCTGCATGGCCTGCTTGCGTGAGTCGGAATTCAGGATGTCGATTCCTGTTGCCTCCGGGTTGCCGCCAGGGCGATAGACGGTGCCGGTCGCCAGACGGACGATTGTGGCATTGGCCCGTGCCGTGACCGCAAGCAGCCGTTCCGGCGCTACGCGTGCGGCATCGAGAAAAGCGGCCGTCGAGTACGGGCGTTCGCCCAATTGCAGGAAGGACTCGCCCCGGATCATGAACAATTCGTACCGCTGCGCCGGCGTCAGCAGCGGCTGATCGGCAAAGAGCGTTCTGGAAATCGCCGACAGTGCGCCGCGATAATCGTGGGCGTTGAAGAGCTTCTGAACGTCAGCCAGAGCGACATTCTGGCCATCTGCCGTGAGCGCCACGCATACGAACGAGAGAACCCAGAGGATAAGGTATCTCATAGTGCCAGCTCCTTGTTGAAGGCCAATCCGGACGGCCAACAACGAAAGTTTGCGACTTGAATATGTGTCATTGAAAGGCATGGGACTGCAACCGGCGTGCCGTCATAGCGGCACGTTGGGAAAGAACTGGCGTCGGCCACCTTCCGCGTGGGTGTCGCGGCGATGCTGTTGTGCCCGTGTCAGCTGACCTTGGGACAGCCCATCCGGGACATGCAGCACGATCTGTATGACCGGCTCAAGCGGATCAAGGCCCTGACGGCTCCGGCGTACGGGCTGATGGTGGCGGTGGTGGATGGTCACGAGACCCACGCCACCCGCCACCGCTGCTGCGCGGGCTGCCTGGAACGCACCGTCCACACCAAGGATGGGGAGATAACGGAATACTACCACCGGCTGGGCCACTCGCGTTGGAGTAACAGTTTAGCCTCCGCGCAGGCTTTGCCGCGCCGGTCGCGAGGGTGGCGACGGCGTGTGTGGCCAGGTCGTGGACATTTGCTGTGGCGTTGCGAATCAGGGCGAGTTGGCAAACAGCGCGGCGCGGGCGGCCGCCAGCGGCTTGGTCAGCAGGGTGGTCAAGAAGTTGATCGCCTGTTTGCCTTGGCGTTTGGCTGGCCCAACTGGCGCGGATCGAACCACGACGGCGTCTCGCAGGAGAAGATCGTCGCCTGGCCCGCCGGAGGACCGAAGCGACTCTGGAAGGTCGAACTGGGGCCGGCGCACTCCAGCGTGGCCATCCAGGGCAACAAGGTCTATACCATGGGCCGGAACGCGGGGCAGGATATCGTCTATTGTCTGAACGCCGATACCGGCGAAACAATATGGAAGCACGAGTACCGGGCGAAGGAATCGAGCTACGGCCGGGGACCGCGCGCAACTCCGGCGGTGGACGGAAATGCCGTGTATACCCTGAGCGCCGATGGTCAGGTCTTCTGCCTGGACGCGGCGTCGGGCAAAGTGATCTGGAACAAAGACCTCGTGAGGGACGTAAACGTCGTGATGCCGCGCTGGTTGTTCGGCAACTCTCCCATCATCGAGGATCGGCTGGTGCTGCTGAACGCCGGCGAGTCGGGGGCGGCGCTGGACAAGAAGACGGGGGAGATCGTGTGGCGGAGCGGCGGAGAATCGAGTTATTCCTTGCCTGTGCCGTTCAGTCTTGGGGGCAGGCGGTGCATGGCCCTCTTTGCCGCAACGCAGTTGCTCGTTGCGGATCCCGTCAACGGGCGACAGATCGCCGCCCTTGACTGGAAGACGCGGGACAATGCCAACTGCAGCGACCCGTTGATCGTCGGAGACAAAATCTTCATCGCCTTCAGTTATGGTTGTGGTTGCGCGTGGCCCACTACCCAAGCTACTGGTCCTAGAACACGTAGGCCTTGCCATCATCATCGACGAACAGGTTCATGTCCCGGAAGGTCCCACCCAATTCCTGCTGCCGATCCGGGTCGTCCGCCTTCCGTGGCATCATTGTCCATACCTACCGGCGCCGTCGGACAACGGTTGAACGCTGCGTTCGCAACTGTCGATCAGGTGCGCCGGACTGGTTTTCTAATATCCCTGCGGCGTCCAACCACCGTTGTTGCGACACCTGTCGCAGAAACTCCAAAGTCACTTGGTCTTCTGAATCTCCACGCCGCTATTCGGGTTCCGGCGTTGCTGCTCGAATTGCTTCAGGTTCTTCTCCTGGATGTCATTGTTGCCACCCCTGAGGTTCTGCAGAAAGTCAACCGATGAAGCGGGGGCCGGCGGCTGGACGGCCGGTTTGCCGGTTGATTTACCAACTGCAGACACCGGCCCGATCGATTTCTCGCCGCGATAGAACGCGTAGCGCGAGTCGCCCACGCGGGCGATCAGCGTTGCTTTGCCGCGCAGTCCGTCGGCGATGAAGATGCCGCGCAGGTCGGTCTGGCCGGACTTGAACTCGCTGTCGGCCGAGCCGATCGCCTTCACATGCACCTCGGGCACGTACTCGTTCTTGACGCTGTCCAGGACATTGGCGCGCACGCGGCCGGACGTGCTATCCTCCTGCATCTCGATCTTCAGCGGCGTGATGAGCACGACGCCGCTGGTGAACAGATCATCGCCGCGGCAGATCACCAGATACGCCGCCTCATCCTTGATCGGCAGCTTGGCCATGACCTCCTTCTCGACGTAGTCCCTGCCGTCGCCGAGTTTCAGCGTCAACTCAGCTTCGGGCGTGATGCCCGAAAGGTTCACCCGCGTGATGTTGGCCAGGTTCTTCTCGCGCAGGTAGAGCTTCATCAGGTCCACCTTGTAGATGCGGACGGCCGCCTCCTTGATGTTGCGATACTTGATCTTGAGCTGCGCGGGTTCGCCCGGCTTGAAGAGGCTGACCTCGTCAACCGCGATCTTCGTCTGCTCGAAGTAGCCGATGGCTTCCTTCGCGTCGGGGTAGAGGTTCTCGACCTTGTGATACCACTCGATCGCCGATGCGGGCTTGCCCTGTGCGTGGTAAATCTGCCCGACGATGTAACGGGCGAAGTCCCGGTCCTTGCTCGCGCCGTTGGCCACCAGTTCGGCGGCCTTGAGCGCGTCGGCGTAGTCACGCTGCCAGAAGTAGCCCAGCGCGCCCATGTACTGGAAGCTGCCGGCATATTCGCTCTTGGGATAGAGCGCGGCCGCCGACCTGGTCACGCTGACGATCGCGCTGTAGTCCTTCAACTCCAGCAGCGCATTGGCCTGCGAGAAGGCGGCATCATCCGCCAGCGGGTTGTCGGGATAGAGCGAGCGGAACGCCACGAGCATGCGCAGCGCCTCCTTGAGCATCTCGACGCGGTTGGGCACGCGCTCGGCCGGAACCTGAGCGCGCCCGCGGGTCAGGGCGATCTTGCGCTCCTGCTTGGCGATGAGGTGCGCCTGTGGGGCTTTCTGATAGAGAAGCTGCGAAAGCGCGAAGTAGGATGAGGTGACGTCGGCCGTGTCGGGGTACTCGCGCCAGAGTTCTTCCTGGAAGTCGATGGAGGCGAGGAACTGGCCCTCATCCGACAGCACGGCCGACACGGAAGAGTCGTTCACGAAACTGGCGTCGATGACCGCGCGGAAGACGTACCAGGCGCGCTCGAACTCGCCGATGTCGCGGTAGGCCTTGCCGACGACGAGGATCTTGTCGAACGGGATCACCAGGTCCGGATGCCGCTCACGCACGACCTCAAAGACGGCCACGATCTGTTTGGCGTCGTAGAAGTCGGGGCTGGCGTAGATCCAGAGCAGCATCCGCGCCAGCTCTCGCTCGTTGTAGGACTTGTCGGCCTTGTACAACTCGGCCAGGTAGACCAGGGCATCCTTGTACAGGCCATCGTTGAAGTAGGCGCTGCCCATGGCAAAGCGCTCGGCGCTGTTCCACTGGTACGGATCCTTGGACGGCTCGCCGGGGGCGAGGACGGCCAGGTTCTTGGGCTCGGCGATACGCATGCGGCTGGGGGTGACGACATCGCGGATGACGGTCGGCAGGACGCGATAGCCGCCGGTTGCATAGCCGACGAGCTGATACTCGAGCTTGTCGAGCAGGTCGCCGGGGGCGTAGTAGAACGTAATCTTCGAGCCACTGGACTCGAACTGGCGGAAGCTGCCCTTGACCGAGCCGTCGACCAGCACCACGCCGGCCGGCAGAGGCTCTTCGATGACCATGTACTGATCGGCACGCCACTTCTCGGCCATCTCGAGTTTCACGCTGATGCGCTGCCCGATCTCGGCGTTGGCCACGGGCGAGGTGCTGGCGGCGCCGATGGCGCGGCCGCGATACTCCAACGGGGCGTGGTAGTAGTAGCGGTCCTTCCATTTCAGTTCGGCCAGCGTGCCCGGATCCTTCATCTGCGTCGAGAAGCCGCGCAGCGTCACGGCGTAAGTGAAATCACCTCGACCCTCGAGGTTGAAAGTGACGGTGTTCTTGCCGACCTTGAGTAGCTCCGCGGGCACGTTGCTGAGCGTCGTGGGTTCATCGCCGTTAACGTCGATCGTCTTAAACGGCTTGCCGTTGACTTCGACGACGAGCTGATACTGGGCGGCGGCGTACTTGCCCTTGGCGAAATACGCGGAGAGCGCCGCGATGGCGGGGCCATTGGACTTGGCGAGCGGATAGCCGTAGCAACCGCGCTCGTGCAGGAGGAACTCGGCGATTTCCTTGGCCTTGTCGGAAGTAGGTTTCACTTTCACGATCGCCAGCAGAGCCACGGCCGTCGTTTCGATGCGATCCGTGAGCCACGCGTGCGATTTCGCGCCCTCCCAGTTCATCAGGGCGCGCCCGTCGGCGGTTTTCGCCCTGGCTTTGGTCGCCAGCAGGTCGAGCAATTCGCCGGCGATCTCGTTGCGGTTGAGGTTGGCCAGGGCCAGCGCGGTGTAGGCCAGCGCGGTGTCGCTGAGAAGGTTGCGCTCGCGATAGAGGCGGTTGACGTTGGCAAAGTCGGCCGCGCCTGACACCGACAGAGCGTGCAGGATCACCGCCTTGGCGTCGTTGTCGTTGGCGGCGGCCTTGGTGAACTGGTTCTGCAGGAACGCCTGGGCGCCGGCCAGTGTGGAATCGTTGACGGCGATGCCGAGCGACTTGGCGCGCGACAAGGCCCAGAACGACATGGTGCTGGCGGCCCAGTTACTCTCGGTGCCGCGGCAGAGCCACATCCAGCCGCCATCCTTCTGTTGCGAGGCGACCAGCGTGCTCACCAGCGCGCGTGCCCGATCCAGCAGGCGCGCATAGTCGGTCTGCGGCGCGTTCACGGTCTTCGCATATTCCAGCGCGCTGACCACGCCGAGCAGTTCGGAACCGGCCGAGGCGCCGTAGGCCGGCGGGCCGGGCAGATATGAACGATCGCTGGCGAGAGGAACGCGGTTTTCACCCAGCGCCAAATCGAAGATCGCCCGCTGCATGCTCGGGCCGACGGAGATGGTCATCCACTGGCTCTTGTACGCGCGGTCGGCCGGTAACTCGACAGATGCGAGGGCATCGCTGGTGGCAGCGCCGCCGGCGGCCGTCGCGAACTCCAGGCCCCAGGGGCGCACGGCGAGCGCACGCGTGAGCCGATCACTCAAGGGGCCGGCCTTGGCGTCGATCTGGAGCGTGAGGCGCAGGGCGGCGGGAACCTCCACCACGTCGAACAGGGCCTCGGCACTCGATTGCTTCTTGACTTGTACCGTCTGCTTCAATTCGACGATATTTCTGGCAAGGTTGCTGTCGCCGGTAATAGCCAGTGCCAGATCGACTGCGCCTTCGTAGTCGCCCAGGTTATGGACGCGGGCCAGGATGCGGACCTTGTCGCCTTCCTGGAGCGAGGCGGGGGCTTTGATTTCGACGAAGAACTCCTTGCGCGTGGTGACGGTGGCGGTGGCCTCGCCGACCAGCGTCTCGACCGTGCAGCCGCGCGAGGTCAAGCGCCAGGCCGTCGTGCTCTGGGGCATGGGGACGGTGACCGTCGCCTTGCCGGCGTCGTCGGTGACGATGGCCGGGGCCCAGAAGCCGGCCTCGGGTACTTCACGGCGGATCGAGGGAACTTCGCCTTTGGTGGCCGCAGGCATGTCGGCGAAGTAAGCCAGCGTCACGGCCTCGGGCTGTGGCTTGGGGTTCGCAGGCTGCGCGGGGGCGTTGGCGACAAGG
>JBEKVL010000317.1:7259-8768 GCA_049514055.1 Tepidisphaeraceae bacterium
GCCAGCTTGCACTGGCGCCGGTGCGCTGTTCCGGCCGTTGGTGATCTGGAGTGTACGCTGCGCGCCGCGTTGCCCTGGTTGCTGAGGCGCGCCTTCCGCTTGTTGCTGGCCGCCGCCGGTGTTTCCATACGGCATTAGCGCTTCGTTGTCGGCCCGGCCAGCCTGTCCGCCGAGCACCAGCGTGCCGCCGGAACTGAGGGAAAGTGTGTTGTTGTAGGAATTGGCGAAGTTGCCCGACAGGTTACTTGTCCCGCCGGTGTAGGTGTTGTTGCCGTTAAGGGTCAGGGTGCCGCTGCCATTGCGCAGCAGAACCTGGGCGCCGTCATTTGCCAGGCTTAATTCCGCATCGGTCTGCAAATCCATCTGAACGGTTCCGAGATTCATCTGCTGCTGCATGGCTCGCAGCTCGACCTCTTTCTGCAGGCGCTCGCGCAGCTCGACGATCCGGCGCGTCTCGTCCTCGCCGCGGGCGATGCGGTCGGCCTCCTCGGCGAACGCCTTGACGACATTGCGCGTCAGGCCCGCGTAGGCGAAGCCGGCCGACGTGGCGATGCGGAATTCGCCGGTTCGGCGGGCGTCGGCCTGGAAAAAATCGAGGATCTTCGGCGTGCTGTCAGCGAACACCGCCAGCAGCGCCTCATCCACCATCGCCAGGCTCAGCTCGGCTTTCACCGGCTTGCCAAGCTGATCGGTGACGAGGATTTCGACCTTGGCTTCCTCGCCTGGCGCGCAGATTTCCCTGGCCGGCTTCACGGTCACCTTCAGTTCGCGCTGCACGGCGAACGACCGTGCCGCATACCGCAAATACTTGCTGTCCATCGCGGCGGCCGAGATGGTGAAGTTGGGGAAATGCTCGTGCCCGATGGTCAGTTCGATGTCGTTGTGGTCCTTCTTCAGGTTGAGGATGCGGTATTCGAGGATGTCCTCGCCCTCAAACGTGAGCAGTGCCAGCGCCTTTTCCAGGCGCGAGTGTAGCTTGATCGGAGCCTTAGAGCCGACCTTGAGCGTGTCGGTGTCGGCGAAGAAGCGGAGCTTGATGTCGTCGGCCGCATCGGAAATGGTGAGCATGCCTTCACCCGTCACCACCTGCTGGAAACGGTCTTTCCCCGTGGCGCGCAACACGTAGATTCCGCCCGCGTCCAGCGTCAGTTTGGCCGTGCCGAGGCCTGTCTTCTCGTCGGTCTTGACCTTCTGCTCGGACATGGTCTGCTCGGCGGCCGGCCGGGCCGCGACGCTCACCCAGGGCACTCCCGCCAGCACCGGGTCGGGTTTCACCAACTGCCGACGCAGCACGATGAGGTTCACCTCAGCACCCGTCGGCTTGCCATCGGGCGTGGTGGTCTTCACGGTCACCTCAAACGGCTCGCCGGCAAGATAGAGCGGCTGCTGCGTCGTGATGGCCACATTGAACCCCAGTTGCGCCAGGAAGACGCTGGTGTTGGCGGCCACGTTCTCGCCCTCGACGCTGGCGCTGAACGGCAGCGCCGAACCGGGCGTCATGGCGGTGGT
>JBEKVL010000318.1:0-7241 GCA_049514055.1 Tepidisphaeraceae bacterium
GCCGATGTGTACGCTGAGCATACCGACTCCTTTCGATATGGGATGCAACAACCTCACTATCGACTGGAGTCGGTCCTTTTCTGTGCCCACCTCAAAGTGTCAGTTGGATTTGAACCACGCCACAAATTGACTCGTTATCGTGCATCGCTCGTCTTACCGGGAGAACGCATGCCGGTCAGCATCAGCTGTCCTTGCGGTGCTTCCTATTCACTCAAAGATGAGTTTGCAGGCCGGATGCTCAAGTGCCCGCGTTGCCAGGGGCTCGTCCATGTGCCTGCCGCCGTCGCCGTTCCCGTACCGGAGGGCGATCCGGCGTTCGCGCATGACAGATTCCTGCTTCGCCACAAGTCCCTGACGTTCAATCGGTACTACGTTTCGGACGAGCAGGGCCGGAGCCTGCTGTTCATCGAACGCCCCTGGCGCTCCATGAGGCAACTGCTGGCGGTTGTCGCCGGGGCCACCGCCGGCATTGTTGTCGGAGCCGTTCTGATCGTGCCCCGGGTACGCTCTTTTCGAAGGCCAGATCGGTGCCGTGATGAGCGATCTCGGTATCCTGCTGGCCGTCGTGGCCGTCATTGTCGTGGCGGTTGCCCTCTCCGCCAAACGGCACATCTTTTTCTATCACGACGACACTCGAGGCGAGAAGCTGCTGGAGATTCTGCAGGTCAACAAGATACAAATCATCAACGCCCGTTTCACGCTGCTCGACCAGGCTGGCCAGAGGCTGGCTGTGTTTCGCAAGAACCACCTCTACAACCTCATCCGTCGGCGCTGGTACATCTACAAACCCGATGGAACCATGCTCGCCATGGCCAAGGAGTATTCGATCAGCCTGTCCCTGCTGCGTCGTGTAATAGGCAGCGTCACCATGTTCGCCCCAACAGATTTCATCATCCTGCGAGGCGAAACCCAGGACGTGATCGGCGAGTTTAACTGCAAATCCAAATTCACCATCCTCGATCGCTACGTGCTGGACATGACAGGAGACCGGGAGCATACGATCGACCGGCGCATCGCCGTCGCACTGGGCGTGCTGCTGGATACCGGCGAACACACATGACCAACGACCCGCAACAACTCGTCACCAAGGGTCCGGCTGGCGGCCCCGGAATGGAAGAACCGGTGCTGCAAATCGCCCCGGACATGCTTGCGGGCGAGCCAAGCATCGACAACTTCGACCACATTGGCGGGTTTGCCGGCGGAATGGTGATCGTGCTGCTGATGAAGCCACGGGCTGGATTGGCTCAGTCAATTGGCTTCGACGTGATCGGCGTCAATCCGCCGAGCCGGTAGTCGTTTTACGCATCTTCGCCATCACGGGCGACCTGAATGACTTTGGTGGCGTGCGGGTTCTGTATGATCAGCCCGGGAATCTGGCCGCGAACAACGACCTTCTTGACCGACGGGTGGATAATGATGACGGTGTTGGTGAAGTCGTTGTCGAGCAGTTCGAGGCGTTCAATGTTGTAGAACTCGGTCACGGGAGCCCAGTTGCGCCAGGGATACTTCTGCTGGACTTCCTTGAGACAGCGGTCGCTCGTGGAGAAATGGCAACGGTCGAACGTCACCGTTCCAAACGTGCCTTCGCGCAGCGTGGCAAGCTGATTCTCGGCGTCGAAGAAGCTGGTGTTGGTGGCCGTGAACCGGCCCACAACCGCGCCGGAACATTCCATGGCGGCCGCCTTGCCCTCGGGGCCGGCGACAATCCGGCCCAGATTGCAGTTCTCCAGCGTGACGGAATTGACCCGCCCGGCAAGAGTCAGCGCGGCGGCGTCGGTCAGGTTGGTGATGTTGACGTTACGCAGGAAGTAGTTGGTGTCCGTGTCGAGGACGACCGGACGGTCGAGCGAAGCGTCTTTGAGGACGATGTCGGCCAGTGCCGAACCGGCGCAGACCAACACTGCGGAAAACGCGGCCAAACGCATCATGCGCATGACAATCCTCCCTGCCAGGACAACGATTCCTATTCATTAAGACGCCAATCGGAGCAATCCTCTAACAGAATACGCTGGCAAAGGCCGGGGATCAAGAGAAATGTTCCCTCAGAATCGCCACCGAAGCCGACAACCCCAGCCGCGAAGCACCGGCGGCAAGCATGGCCTGGGCGGTCTTGAGGTCGCGGATGCCGCCCGATGCCTTGATCTTGATATCGTGGCCGTATTTCCTCATCAGGCCAATCGCGTGAACGGTGGCTCCGCCAGCCGGATGGAAGCCGGTCGAGGTCTTGATGAAGTCGCAGCCCGACTCGCGGACAGCCCGGCAGGCGATCTCGATCGACCGCTCGCCGCGCGTCTCGCCCGGTACCATCAGCGCGGCCGATTCGACGATGACCTTGATGACCACATCGCGACGGGTGGAACGGGCGGCCTTCACGACCTCGATCAACTCCGCCCGGGCGGCGTCAAGGTCGTGGTTCAGCAGATTTGGAAGGAATGCCACGACGTCGATCTCGGCCGCGCCGTCCTTGGTCGCGCTTGTGGCCTCGATGGCCTTGACGACGGCCTTGCTGGTACCGTGTGGAAAGCCGATGACAGTGCAGGCGGCCACGCCGCAGCCCTGCAGCGCGCCGGCCACATGCCGCACCCACGCCGGGGCCACGCAGACGGAGGCGAAACCGTGCTGTCGCGCCTCGGCCACGACCTTGTCGATGTCGGCCGCAAGGGCTTCTGGTTTCAGCATCGTGTGGTCGATGCAGCGGGCAAGATCGTGGCAATCCATGGCGCTGAAGAATACAAAGACGCAGGCCATTCTGGAAGCCACGTTGACACAACAACTCCGAACCACGACAGGTAGTGCTGTTAGGAACTGTGCAAACGCAACTCCGCGGGCATGAAAGGCCGTCACCTCTGGGAGCCGTGGCCGTGACGCCACAGAAATCAAGGTTCAACCAGCGGAGGTCCGACGGGCCGGCACTCCAGGAGGCGCAGAAACCGCGGATGATTTCCGCACGGTTCCACAGATATCGTCACTTGCCCCATGAGGAGTCCGTCATGACACTTCGCTCGTTCGCTTCGGGCCTGCTCGCGTTGGGTATGTTCGCCGCCGCGACGGCTGTTCCGGCTGCCGGCAAGAACGACTCCAGGACCGATCCGGCCCCGGCCGCGGTTCGCCGCGCCATCGAGGATCTGGCCAAGTCATATCCGAAGAACTACACCCGCGCCGCCGACTTCCTCAAACAGCTCGACGCCATCGAACCCAAACTCGCCGCCGGCGACAAGGCCGCCATGGACCAGCTCAAGGCCCTCCAGAAAGAGGCCCTGCTCGCCAACCCCCTGCTGGACTTCGGCCAACTCCTGCTGATCCGCCGGCGCGAGGGCAACCTGGGCCTTCCGCAGAACTGGCAGGGCAACTGCTCGGTTCCGGCAACCGGCTATGACAATGAGGTGGCCGTCCTGCCGTCGATCCGCCAGGGCGGCCCGTTGATGACGCTCTACAAGCCCGAGGCCGGCCGATTCGTCGGCGACATCAACCTCAACTTCGACGCCGACCGCATGCTCGTTTCCATGCCCGATGCCAAAAACCACTGGCACGTCTGGGAACTGTCGGCCGACGGAAAAAAGATCCGCCAGGTCACGCCCGAGTTGCCCGAAGCCCAATCCTACTGCGGCTGCTATCTGCCCGATGGCAAGATCATCTTCGACTCCAGCGCCTGCTTCCATGGCGTCCCCTGCGTGGGCGGCAGCGATGCCGTCGCCAATCTCTTCCGCATGGACGCCGATGGCAAGAACCTGCGGCAGCTTACCTTCGACCAGGACCACGACTGGTATCCCACCGTCCTCAACGATGGCCGCGTGCTCTACACGCGCTGGGAATACAGCGACACGCCGCATTACTTCACCCGCCTGCTCTTCCGCATGAACCCCGACGGCACCGGCCAATCGGAATACTACGGCAGCAACTCCTACTGGCCCAACTCCACGTTCTATGCCAAACCCATCCCCGGCCATCGCAGCGCCGTCGTCGGCATCATCTCCGGCCACCACGGCGTGACCCGCATGGGCGAACTCATCATCTTCGACCCCGAACGCGGCTCGCACGAATCCTCCGGCGTCGTGCAGCGGATTCCCGGCTACGGAAAAACTGTCGAACCTGTTATTGCCGATGGACTTGTCGAAGGTTCATGGCCGAAATTCCTCCATCCCTGGCCATTGTCCGGAAAACACTTCATCGTCTCCTGCAAGCCGGCGCCCGATCAGCCATGGGGGCTGTGGCTGGTGGACATCTTCGACAACTTCGTGCCCATTCTGCAAATGCCGGGGCAGGCGCTCTTCGAGCCCGTGCCGTTCCGCCCGACCCAGCGACCGCCGGTTATCCCCGACCGCATCAAGCCCGAGTCCAGGGACGCAACCGTATACATCGCGGACATCTACATGGGTCCGGGCCTGAAGGATGTGCCGCGCGGCACGGTCAAGAAACTGCGCGTCTCGGAAATCCACTACGCCTACAACCACATGGGCGGCCACATCAACGTCGGCATCGACGGCCCATGGGACGTGCATCGCATCGTCGGCACCGTGCCCGTGCAGGCCGACGGCTCGGCCAGCTTCAAGGTGCCGGCTAACACGCCCTTGTCGCTCCAACCGCTGGATGAGAAAGGCCGCGCCGTGCAGGTCATGCGAAGCTGGTTCACGGCCATGCCCGGCGAAGCCGTCTCGTGCATCGGTTGCCACGAGAAGCAGAACACCATGCCCCCGGCGCGAACGACGCTGGCGCAGTCAAGCCCGCCGGCCGAGATCGCGCCGTGGTTCGGCCCGGCGCGCGGATTCAGCTTCAAGCGCGAAGTGCAACCCGTGCTGGACAAGTTCTGCGTCGGCTGCCACGACGGCAAGGACAAGCTGTTGCCGAATTATGTCGACACGACGCGGGCGTGGATGGATGCGTTCCCCGCGTCGGGACAGCCGTGGGAAGTTAAGCCGCGCGGTGGCGGGTTCACGGCATCCTATGTAGCCCTGCATCCGTTCGTACGCCGCCCCGGCCCCGAGAGCGACTATCACCTGCCCAACGCGATGGAATATCACGCCTCGACAAGCTGGCTGGTGCAGATGCTCGAAAAGGGACACCACAACGTAAAGCTCGACGCCGAGGCCTGGGACCGGCTCTACACCTGGATCGACCTCAACGTGCCCGACCACGGCACCTGGGGCGAGCAGCGGCAGATTCCCGGCAAGTTCCACGACCTGCGCCTGCAGATGCGCACTCAGTTCGCCAATCGCCCCGAGGATCCCGAAGCCATCGTCAATCCCTACAAGCAGGGGACGATCACCTATCAGGCGCCGCCGGCGCCCGAAGAGGCGGTGAAGTGGCAGATGCCCAAGGTCGACGGCTGGCCGTTCGATGAAATTGAGGCGAAGAAACGCCAGGCGGCGGCCGGCCTGCCCGCAATGATCGCCGTCGACCTCGGCGAGAACCAGAAGCTCGAACTCATGCTGGTCCCCGCCGGTTCGTTCGTCATGGGCGATGCCGCCGGCTACGCCGATGAAAAACCGCTGAGCGTCGTGAAGATCGACCGCCCGTTCTACATGGGCCGCTACGAACTGACCAACGGCCAATACCGCGTGTTCGACCCGAGCCACGACAGCGGCGTCTATAGCCAGATGAACAAGGACCATTCCAACCGCGGCTACGACGCCAATCGCGATCGCCAGCCGGTGGTGCGCGCCAGTTGGCAACAGGCGGTGGCCTATACCCAGTGGCTGTCGCAGAAGACGGGCAAGCGGTTCTCGCTGCCGACCGAGGCCCAGTGGGAATGGGCCTGCCGCGCCGGCACGGCCACGCCGCTCTGGTTCGGCGGACTCGACGCCGACTTCTCCAAGGTCGCCAATCTCGCGGACATCCGCCTGCAGAGCCTGGTCCACGGCGATTCGCCCAGGTGGTTCCCGGCCGCGATGAACGTCGACGACGGCGCCACCGTGACCGAGCACGTCGATCGCTGGAAAGGCAACGCCTGGGGCCTGTGCAGCATGCACGGCAACGCCGCCGAGTGGACGCTCTCAACCTATAAATCGTATCCTTACGTGGACGCCGATGGCCGCAATGCCCTCGCGCCCGACGGCATGAAGGTGGCCCGCGGCGGCTCCTTCAACACCCGACCCATGCAGGCGCGGTCGGGCTTCCGCCAGGCGTATCCATCGTGGCAGAAAGTGTTCGACGTCGGCTTCCGCGTGGTTATGTTCCCCGACCCGCCGGTGACGGCTGACAATCGGTAGGACGGACCTTCCCGTCTGTGATTCGACAAGAGGAACCATGCGATTCGTCCGCCACCATCGCCCCGGCCCGTACATCCCCTTCATCACGCTGGCCGACATTGCGTGGCAGATCATCATCTTCTTCCTGGTTGCCTCCACGTTCGTAAGCAACCTGTCGCTGACCGTCGCGCTGCCGTCGGCCGCGGTTTCGCCCGAGAAGGCGATCAGCAAGCCGATCCGCGTCCAGGCAAGCGAATCGACGCTCACGGTCAACGGCATGGCCGTGCCGCTGGGCGATCTGGAACTGCAACTTCGCGGTCTTCTCGCCGGGGCGGCCAGCGAGGACGAGCGGGCGGTTGTGGTGGTTCCGGCCGACGATCTCTCGTTCCAGCGCAACGGCGACATCCTGTACGCCATCCAGCAGGCCGGCGGGGTCGTGCTCATTTCCGAGGAGCGCAGCGATGAAACTCGCACGCCGGCGAACTGAGCCGATCAAGGAGACGCAGATGATCAGCCTGGCGGACATCGCCTTCCTGATCATCTTCTTCTTCATGCTCACCAGCACGTTCATGCGCGACAGGCTGAGCGTGGTGCTGCCGCAACTGGCCCGCACCGGCAAGACCGACTCGCCCGTGACCGTGATCGTCGACCGCGAGGCGAAGATCTATCTCAACGGTCAGCTCGTCGGCGGCGCGGGTGCGCTGGAGACCGAGCTCAAGGGGATCCTTTCTACGCGAACGAGTCCCAGGGAATGCGAAGTGCGACTGCGGTGCGACAAGAAGTTGACCTATAAGGACTACCGAGGTGTTTACGAAGCCATCAGCCACGCCGGCGGCGTGATCGCGATCATGCACGACCTGCGGAAGTAGGGTGGGCACTGCCCACCAGTTTGCCGACGATCCGCGAATGGTGGGCAGTGCCCACCCTGCATATCGGCGTGGTTCAACTGCGACAGACTCAAGGTTACACTTCTCGCGGCGACAATGCGGTCGTTTTCGTTTGTAACTGCCGCACAACACAGGAGATACAGCTTCGCGGTCGTGATCTCTGGTCCCC
>JBEKVL010000319.1:0-7231 GCA_049514055.1 Tepidisphaeraceae bacterium
CGCACGGCACGCAGGCCGGTCGGCTCGAAGAACTCGAAGACGGTGATCTTCTTGGAGCCGGACTCGAACAGGTCGCGGCAGAAGACCGTCTCCCGCGTCTTCCCGGCCGCGTAGATGGCAAACACATCCTCGCGGGCCTTGTCGCGCTCGGGCAGGCGATCCAGGGCTTGCAGGCACTGGACGATCTTGGCCCGCGGCGCGAGTTCGTCCGGCTTGATCGCCGCCGCCTTCTCGAACAACGGCAGGGCGTCGGCCGGCTTGTTGCGGCCCTGCGCAAACTGACCCAGGTTGTACCATCCGTTGTAATAGCCGGGATCGATCTCGACAGCCCGGCGTAGCCACTGCTCGGCCCCTTCCTGGTCGCCCGCCTGGAAGCGCAGGTCCGACTGCATGCCCAGCCAGCGGCCGTTCTTCGGCTCCCGCTGCATCAGCCCGGCCAGAATCTTCTCCGCCTCATCCCGCTGCTTTGCGGCCGCCAGGGCGCTGACCAGCGATGCCGTGTATTCAACCCGATCCGGCGCCAGGGCGCATGCTTCCCGGAGTTCGGCGACAGCCTTGTCGGCCGCATTGGTCGCCAGCAGGAGGGTGGCTTTCCAGACACGGTATTCGGCGTTGCGCGGGGCCAGTTCGACGGCCTGCGCCGCGGCGACAAGCGAGTTCGCATCATCGCCACCGATGTAGTAGATCACTTTGGACAACAGGAGCTGATTGGCCGGGCTCGCCGCATCGGCTTTCGCCAGTGCCTGTGCCGCCGGCAGCAGATCGCGGAGCTTCGGCGCGGCTTCCGCATCCCGGCCGCTCTGGATGAGCTGCTCGATCGCGGCCAGTTGCGCGGCCGGTGTCGGGGCCGGCGTTTCGGCCGCATACAACGGCAATACCGCGAAGATCACCCCGCACGCTGCGACAATCGGACCAAACCGTATGAGCATGTCATGATTGTTGCATCTGGATGGCGTGGTTTCAACGGCGTGACGCCGAAGGTTGGGGGTTCAGGGTTCAGGAAACACGGTGATCCGTCACGGCGTGACGCTGGCGGCACGCTGCCCGGCGGTCACTCCTCAGGCCGGGATATCCTGCCGATACGTATAAATACCAGCCGGCAACGGTGAAAGTCGTGTGGCGTTTCTGCCGATCCATATGCAGACACCACCTCGGTGGACCCATGGGGCTCCCGCGGTGACGCGGGGTTGTCGGACCTGCTTGCCGTGCCGTACTTTCGATGGTCTGCCATGATTAAGATTCGCTTCAACGCATCTCCGATCGCCAAGACAGCCCCGGCCAATGCGTCCGCGCCGGCCGGGTTTCTGCGTCTGGGAAAATGCCTGAAACAATGCCTTGACCGCAAGCTGGGCTACTCGGGCGAGGACCGGTTCGTGCTGTTCCATTATGAGCCGCGCGGACAAGAAGTGATGTGGCGCGATGGCCGGTCGTATGGCTTCGGACACGGCGGCTGGCAGGCGTTCTTCGATGAGGTGGAGCCGGTCGCCCGGGAACATGGCATCAGTGTCGGCGACGACACCCGCCCGGCCGACCATGTGCTGGTGGTGGACCGCGTCGAAGGCGAAGCGTATTTCGCGGATCGGAAACGGGCGCAGAAGCTGGTGATGCGGGGAGTGGCGTAGGGCGGATGGGTGTTTCTCAAATCGGGCATTCATATTTCAGACCGGCGTAACGAGCGAACCCGGCATCGGCGGTGCAGAGCGTCAGATGATGTTCGATGGCCAGCGCGGCCAGATGGGCATCGGGAACATGGTTCGCCGTCAACCCTGGGACGCTGAGGAGGGCGCCGAGAACCGCCTGATGACGATCTGTAGGCGATGGAATCCAGACGCAAGGGCACGCGAGCCACTGCTCGACCTGTGACCAGGCGATGGCGACCGTCCGCGGAGAGTTGAAGATGCGGGGATTGCTGACCAGACGCACGAACGCCAGCAGGCTGGGCCAAGGCAGGCCGAGGGGCTCCGGGTTGTTCAGGCATTTCTCCAGCCATGCATGGGCGGCAACATGTTGCGGGAACTCCGCGACATAGGCATAGATCAGCAGGTTGGCGTCAACAAGCCTCATCGGTATTGCTCGCCTTCAGCAATGGCCAGGGCATCAGAGACGCTGACGAGCGATCCGATACGGCAGCCCCCAAGCGACACCGACGGCATGGAATATGTCTTGGCGGGCGTCTTCCGCGCAGCGGCCAATTGCTGGACTCCCGCGCGCAACGCGGCATTCACGACGGATTTCAGGCTCGCGCCCTTGGCCTTGCGGAGACGCTCCAAGCGGATGGCGATATCGTCGTCAATGGTCAGGGTTGTCCTCATACATCAAGATGCTAGCGGTCTGATGTCTTGATGTCAACGGGCCACATCCTTCACCCCAAAGCAGAGCACCTGACCATCTTCGAGCGATACGACGACGCTGCCCTGTGAATCCACCGCCAGCCCCCAATGGACCGGCGCGGCGGGCATAGGATGGGACCAGAGTACCTTTCCTTGGTGATTCAGCGCGAGCAGGCGATAGGGAACGGGCTGGCCATTCTCGGTGTCGGCGGGACGCGCCAACACGAGTGCCACAGTGCTGACGGCGACAGAACCGGCGTAGGCGGAGATGCTCATGGACCAACTCGGCTGCGACATACCCGGCAGGTGCAGCGACAGATATTTTCGCCCGCCGCGATCTGAACGTAGCTGAAGGCGGGCGCCGGGGGCCGGAGACAGATCATCCGTCTCAATCGGTTCCCACAGCGAACGCGGCCAGAGGAACACGCGCCTGGTCGTATGCGCACCTGCGGGTTTGTTGCGGCATTGGCCGGTGCGGGTGTCGTAGGTGGCAACTGCATACACGTTGCCGCCGGGGAAACTCAGGGCATCGCCGTCGAGCCGCAGGTTACCGCAGAGGCTCACGCCGTTCTGCACGTCGGGGTCGAGTTTTCCGGAGGAATCGTTGTGCCACTTGGTCAGGCCGGTGATGGCGTCGAGGGCGTAGACGTGGGTGCCGTCGAAATGGGAGATGCCGGCGGCGGCATAGAGGATACCGTCGGATACGAGCACACCACCGGCCACGGGCCAGGTGGAGGCGAGCTGGCCGTAGACGGGGATTTTGCGTTCGGACGGGGCGGCGCGGAAGCGCCAGAGCGGGTTGCCGGTGGCGGCCTCGAAGGCGTAGACGCGGCCGTCGTTCGAGCCGACATACGCGCGGCCGTGGTCGATGGCGGGTGGAAAGAAAATGGAACCGGCGGTGTCGGCCTTCCAGCGAAGTTGGCCGGTGGCGGCGTCGATCGAGCGCACGAGGCCGTCGGAGCCGGCCACGAAAACCGCGCCGCCGGCGGCGACGGGAGCGGTCGGCACGATGGGCGAGGCGGGCTTCCAGGTCCATTTCAGCGCGGCATCGGGCGGGATAGTCGCGGCCGTGACGCGCGTGCGCTGGTTATTGCCCTGATACGCGGGCCAGTCGGCCGGGGCGGTGTTGAACGGCTGGACCTGGCCCGGGTCTTTGCGGAATGTCTGAAGCTGACCGGGCTGATCCAAGGGCGGCTGAAGTGTGGCGTCGGATGCGGGCGTGGCGCAGATGATGCCGACGAGGCTCAACTGGCAACCGCAGATCCACGGACCCCAGTAGAGCAGGCCGTCGGAGACGATGACCCCGTCGTGGCAGGCCGGGCGCATAGGGGAAATGTGCTGGAGAGCGTTGGAGGCGACATCCCAGCGGATGGTGCCTTCGGTGGCCCGGCAGAAGACGCTGTCGATGGTGCCCGTCGCGCGGGTGCAGGCACGCCGGCCGACGAACTCGCCCAGCACCTTGCCGGTCAGGTAGTCGAACTTGAACGATTTGCCGAACTGATCGCCCAGGGCGAAGATGGCGTCATAGCGCAGCACAAGTTGGAAGTTTCCGCCCTTGCGCTGCCAGAGGAGCTTGCCGTCGTCGGCGGACACCGCGACGAGCGACGACCGCTGCGGGCCGGCGAACATGAGGACATGGTTGTTGCATTTGATGTAGGTCGTTGTGGCGAAGCCGGTGACGTAGAACTGGGCCTTCTCGTTCGGGCCGATCGCGGCCAGCAGCGCAGCGTCGGAGGTCCTCCAGGCTTCCAGTCCCGTTTTCGTGTCGATGGCGCCGAGGAATTTGCCGGGGCAGAAGAAGTAAATGCGGCCGTCTTTCATGCAGACGCCGCGGCTGTCCAGCGGCTGCTCGGCGCGATAGTTCCAGAGAATCTTGCGGGTCTTGAGGTCGATGGCGATGAACGAGCGGCCGAAGCCCCAGGCGGTCTTGGGATCGGCATAGTCGTAGCCCGGCCACATGGCCCAGGGCCAGCCGCCGATGCGCGTGTCGGTGCCCTTGGCAACCGGCGCCTGCACTTCGGCCGGTCCCAGCATGGCGTAAAGAACGTTGTTCTCGATGGCCATCCATTTCCACACCGGCCCGTCCACCTGATCGGCCGGCGGGATAATCTGATCGACGATCTTCCCCGTCGCGGCGTCCATCAGTTTGCACGATTCCTCGTCGGCCATGTAGAGCGTGCCGGCAGTGGCGATCATCGTGTTGCGATGGATCATGAAACCGGGCTTGAGCGTGCGTTTCCAGAGGATGGCGCCGTTGTAGGCGCTCATGCCGAAGAGCGTGTTGATCGAGGCGTTCTGGTAGGCCCGGAAGGTCATGTGCCCGAACGCCTTGAACACCCGGCCGCCAGCGGCCACGGTGACTTCGGGCTGGCTTGAGAAAAGCGGCTCGGCGAGAAACTGCGTGGTATACGGCGCCCGCGCCAGTTGATCGGCCGACAGCGGATTGTTGTCCGGGCCATGATACGGGTGCGACCATGAATCGGTGCCGGCGGGGGCAGGTTTGACGATCTGCTTGTCGCCGACGATCGCCTTGCCTCCGGGACAAAGGACGCGGATCAGTTCCCGCTGTCCGGCATCGCCGCCCGCCAATGCGACGTCGGTGACGAGAATGGCGTCGGCGACGTTTCCGGCGAGTTGGATTCGCCCCGGCTCGCCCTGGTCGATGAAGATGCGGCGGCCAAGGAGTCCTGCCGCCTCGGCCGCGGCCCGGGCTGCGCGCACCTGTTCCACATCCGCCGATTGGACGTAGACGGTGAGTTCGGTCGCCCGTGCAAATTCGACGGCGAACTGGGGATCGGGAGCGCCCAGCACAACAGCGATGCCCGAGTTCGTGCCGATCCGTCCGGCCAGGGCTTTGGCGTCCACACGTTCCGCGCCGAAACAAAGCGTTGGTGTGGCCACGGTCAAGCCCACGAACAACCGAGTCATACAACGGAGGACGGCAAACATTGCTACCTCCATCTGTAAGGACAACACGCGATCGGGACAGTGGGGTGGGGTACTCCCCACCCCACAAACAAACTCAATCCAGCTTCTTGATGTAAATATTCCGGAACTGCACCGGATCGTTGTGGCCGGCGAATCCGAAGGAACCCTTGGTCCGCGTGATGCCGGGATGCTTGCTGTTGGCCATGTATTCCTTCACCTTGCTCACGTCGGCGTTGATGACCACGGTGCCGTTGAGTTCGACGCGGATCGTCGAGCCCTTGATGATCACATGCTCAAAGTTCCACTCGCCCACGGGCCGCAGATAGCCGCGATGCGCAGGGACCACGCCGTAGATCGAGCAGCAGTACTGGCGCGGGTCCAGGTTCTTGTAATCGGCGGCCGTATCGTCGAGGATCTGCAATTCGCACATGCCGACATAGGCGGTGTCGCCCTTGCCGGGATAGCGGATGGCCAGCCCGTTGTTGCCGGCGGGCGGAAGTTTGAATTCGAGCCTGGCCTCGAAATCGCTGAATTCCTCTTTCGTGAAGATCGTGCCTCCCTTGTTGGGCTTGCACATGATGGTCCCGTCCTTCACCTGGTACTCGTCGATCGGCCCGTCCCAGCCCTCGAAGTCCTTGCCGTTGAAAACACTGACGAAATTGCCGGTGGTGAGTTTCTCGAGCGTCGCGTTGGCCTCGGCCGTCGGGATCTGGCGCATGTAGATGTTGCGGAAACGGATCTCCGAACCGTGCGTCTGCAGCTCGATCGGCCCGGTCGGCAACACCGGCTTGGACCGGTCGAAATAGTTATCGAGAATCTGCCCGTCCACTGTCTGCTTGCCGTTGAGCCATACCCAGCAGCGCGAGCCGACCATTTTGATGCGCAGCGTATTCCACTGGCCCACGGGATTGTCCGCCAGCACCAGCGGCCACTTGCCGGGGTTGTCGTTGTTGTTGTTCCACAGCGCACCCGAGCCTTTTTCCGCGCCGTTCCTCTTCTCGCCGGGATTCTTGGGATCCCAGATCTGCACCTGCGGATAGGTGCGCAGATAGATGCCCGAGTCGCCGTTGGCGCTGACCATCAGCCAGTCGACGTACATCTCAATATCGCCATAGTCCTTGTCCGTGGTCAGATAGACACCGTGGCCGTCGGAAACAATCTCCCCCTTGGCCGTGTCCACTGACCAGTGCTTGTCCCGATCCGCGTTCCAGGCGGCCTGCTTGGCGGCAAGTTCCTCCTTCGTGAGCTTGGCCTCCGCGTAGGGGCTGTAGTCCTGTTGCCGCCCGCGCCAGCCGGAGAGATCCTTGCCGTTGAAGAGATTGGTGAACCCCTCGGGAGCCGTGTTAAGCGGCTGATCCGCGGCCAGTGCGGCGCCACAGACGGTTCCCAGAAGCAGCAGTGTTGTTGCAATGGCGATCCGATACATAGAGTGGTCCTCGGTTGGAATCAACATGGGGCGATATACCGCCAGTATCATACCAACGGCTCGCGAGGGGAGAAGAGGGGAGAAATGGCTCGACTCCGGCCGATGATGACAGTACGCTCATCAACATCACCGCCAAATACCCGGTGTACATACGACCACACAGTCCAAATCGGAGGCTCGCGATGAACCGGCAGTCAATAAGCGTCATGCTCACACTTCTCTTGCAGTGCGCGGTCACCGCCGGCGCGGCGGAGCCGGCCGACACAGCCGAACCCTGGCTGGCCGAGCGGCTCGCCTGGTTCTCCGACATGAAATTCGGCTTCTTCATGCACTTCGGGGCCTACAGCCAGTGGGGCTGCATTGAGTCCTGGCCGCTCGTCGAAGAGGACAAGTGGGCCAGACCCGACGACCTCCCCGCCTGGACCGAACGCGGCAAGGACATGCAGCGGTTCATCCACGATTACTGGCTGCTGCCCAAGACCTTCAACCCCGTGAAGTTCGACCCCGCGAAAATGGCGGCCATCGCCAAAGACGCCGGCATGAAATA
>JBEKVL010000320.1:0-7211 GCA_049514055.1 Tepidisphaeraceae bacterium
CTGTCGTAGTCCGGCGTGAATATCCAGAGTTCGCGGCCGGCGCCCACGGTGCGGAAAGCCATTGCACTCGAGCCGCTGAGCCGCCGTCCGGGGAACAGATCGGAGTTCAACTGGCTCTGTGCCATCACCGTGTTGGTGGTGATATCGATGACTGTCAGCAAGTTGTTGGCCGAAGCCGCATCAGGCTCGCTCAGCACATAGAGCATCGCATCTCCCGTCGTGGGATCGGCGACGGGATCGATGGCAGTGTCGGTGATGATGCCGGGGTCGATGAAACCGTTGGCGCCGCCGAACACCAGGGCCGGGAAGCGGTCGTCAAAGAGAGTGGCTTCGTTGATGCGAACCTGGGTCTGCGCATTGCCGGTGTTGTTGAGCGTGTTGTAATTTGCGACCTCGACACGTCCGTTGTGGGTGACGTTGACGCTGGCAAGCGTGCCGTTGGAGGAGGAGGCGATGTTGGCGGCGGTGTTATCCTGGGCGGCTTGCGCGGCACCCGAGACGTCGGTGCCGATGAGCCCGCCGGGATTGGGCACCGGGTCGGGAGTGACTGCCGGACCGGCGTCCGCATGGAACGGATCGGCGATGTGGATCGGACCGATCAGCGAGCCCCCCTGGTAACCGCCGATCCCACCCAGAATATTCTGCCCGCCATTGGGGACAAAAGGAGAAGTGAGGCTGCCGGGAATATCGGTGAGAATGACGTTATTGTCCTGGTCTATTGTGGCGCCGACCAGTTCGGCGGTGGTGTTGCCGGTCTGGGTAACCTCCGCCCATACCTCCTCCGGGCGCGAGCCGAATTCGGCTGGAACAGGCGACTGCTGGAAGATAAAGGAGGCCGGCCCATCGGCGAGCGACGACTGGATGACGGTCAACATGCAACGGTTTTCCAATGTTTCGAGCACTGCCGCTGCCAACGCCGGGTGTTGCCGGTGGAATCCACGCCCACGACCAATGAATCCTCGAAGGTGTCGCTTCATCTGATGTTCCTCGTGGTTACAGAAACCACCCGCACGCCTGATTGCGGCGCTCGAATGCTTTCTGACCGATGACTGCCGCAATTGAGCCCGTGCCAACCAACTGGGCACTCGCACTCGATCACAACCCACACAGAATACACCCATGCCGATGGGTGTCAACGCAGGCTGCCGTCAAGAATTAAAGTCGTTGCACCCGCCCCGGACGTTGCAGAAAACCGGAAACATCACGGCAGCTTCAAATCGTGGAATTCAAACGGCAATCCCATCTCCTGCATCTCCACCGGAACGTCGATCACGAGCTTGGCCGGCGGGCCGATCTGCTCGCCCCCGAACGTTTGCTGCATATAGACCAGGCTGGCCTGGGTGCGGCGTTCGGAAGTGGTGCTGGTTCCCTCGTAGCGCTGACGCATCAGGGCGGCCCCTTTGGCATCCACCAGTTGAATCAGCCGCCCAAGATCCAGTTTTGGAAACGAACTCACCTGCCCATGCTGTTGCATGGCGAGATCAACCTCGTATGCCTTGGGGATCTGGCCGGGACGTTTGTCCTTGACTTCGATCAACTCCACCGTCCAGGTCCCGACATCCTGCTTAAACTGTTTTCTGGCAAGGGGTTCCGGAATCTCCAGCGTCTGATCCCTGAGCACCACAACCGCCGGCAGATAGCCCTTGAGTTCGACCACCGTGCCACCGCTGCGGCTTGCGAGGTTCAGCCCGACGGTCTGGCTGATCTGCCAGGCGCTGACGTCGCTGTACCGGTCGACATTCACTCCCGCCGAGATGCCGCCACGCAGGTCATTCCCCTTTTCGTCCCGGGCGGATGTGACGCACACCGGTTTCCACGCCACCAGCCTCACGCGCGGATCTACGTACATCAACAGGTTCAACGTGCAGACACGTCGGGTTTCGCCGGTCTGCAAGTCGGCCGTGTGCGACCGGAAGATACGCTGACCCATCGCCATGACGGATCCGGAGTCACTCACCGGGCCATCGCCCGTCAGCCCGAACCGGCCGGCACCGGCCATCAGGACAACCTCCCGATCCCAGCCGTTGACCTGGAGTCCCGCCAGCCGGCATATCTCCTTCAGTGCCCGCCAGTAGGATGCGCCCTTCACGTCGATGTCGGCGAGCGGTGTCGGATGTGTTTGCCAGAGATTGGCCGGAAACACGCGAGTCTTGACGCCCGACTGGCGGGTCAGTTCATCCAGCATCTCCTGCGGGCTCTTCTGGCGAAGGTCAAGCGTAATCGGCGCGGCGCCCGGGAACCGGGTCAGCATCGTCGGCCGCGATGTCGGCTCGGCCGCCCGGACCTCGATGCACAACAAAGCGGCCAACAAGGCCGCAAGGAGCGGGATCATCATGGCGCCCATCAACCGGCCGGAGAAGTTATTCCGCCGGTGTTCGTTGCCGGCAAGACAATGATGCATAAGCCATCCGTCAGGGCATCGGCAAATCAGTGAACTCGAACGGAACTGTCATTTCTTTCATCTCCGTGGGGATCTCCACGACCAGTTTGGCCGGGTCGGCGGCCTTGTCCGCCGCGGCGGACGCCGGACGCCCGAAGCTGAACAGCAGTTCCATCATGTTGTCGGCCGTGAAATTGGTGGCCACACCGCCCATCCGCGGCAGCGACCGGCCATCGGCATCCAGCAGCCGGATCGTCGAGCCATTGGGATCCTGGAGCGATGCCATGTCCGCGTTGCCCCAGGCCAGCCGGGGCAAACTCAACTTGATCTGCCAGGTCTCCCCCTGCTTCTTCAGTTCCTTCACCGTGAACGACCGGCCGCCCACCTGTTGCGAGCGATCCTTCGCATCGGCCAGATTGGCAACCTCGGTCTTTTCGCTGCGCGTCTGAATCCAGTATCGCCCGGTCCCGCGAATACGGGCGATGCGATCCCCGAGCGGGTCCGCGGGCTTGAGCGTCGCCTGGAGATTCCAGCACAGCCCGGTCAGGCGCTGCACGCCCTCCATCTGCTGCAGATTGGGCATCAGCAGCGAGTTCCCATTTTCGTCCAGCGCTTCTTCGAGATGGGCCACATACGAGCCTTGCAACACGCGCAGCTTGGGTTCGGCAAGAACGATCAATTGCAGGGCACAATGGTGGTTGGCGTTCTGGTTGACGTTCAGTTCGGCCCACTGGTTGCGGGTAACCGTCTGCGCGATAACCATGAATGGCCCGTGAACCACCCACGGCGCCTTCCCAAACAGGGGAGACTGCGAGCCTCGATCGACAATGGTGAGATTCCGGTCCCCGGCGTTCTGCGCCTGCACATCATAAGTCTTGCAAAGACTCCGCATCGCCGCCCAGTACGGCTGTGCCTGGATATCCACATCGGCCGGCGGGAATGCGCGGCTCTCCCAGAGATTGTCCGGAACCATCCGCAGCGCATCGCCGGTCTGCTGGAAGAACTCATCAAACGCCTGCCGCGGCGAGGCGCCCTTGAGGTTCAGCGTCACGATGGTCGGCCCCGTCGCCGCACGCTCGGCCAGTTGCCGGAGGATCGACTCGATCCGCGTGCGCGCCTCCGCATCGGCGGTATGCCCCAGTGCCTCGACCAGCGCGGGCCGGACGGCCATCCCCATGGCCGCCAGATCGTCTTCCGCCGCCTGCCGCTGGCGCCAGCCTTCCGCGCCCAGTCCCGCAATAAGCTTCTCGACCCGCCCCGCCCCCGCCGGCCGCGTGGCCGACCCATCCGCCCGGGCCGACCACACCCCGGCCAGGAGCATGGCGAGAACGACAGCGCAATTGCGGAATCGTCTGCTCATCTATGACGGTATTAGTCGCCGCGGATACCTAAGTTGCAAGCCCTTTCCCACGATCCCGGTTTGGAACGGGTGTGGCCATGGATTCCGGCAATGGCCAACTGGGCGATCAGCCTGAGGATTCGCGGCTCCAACCCCGGGATCCTCGGGAGGATTGGCGGCCCGGGTGGCGGGCGACGCTCCGGCAGCCCGTGCCGCCGGGACAAATGCGGGCAGCGCCGGCAGCAGAGTTACCGGCAACGTTGTCAGCAATATGGCAATCACCCAGTACAGTGTTATGCGCGGTTATGCGCGGCATACACACTCCGGTGCGTGAGGTTGAGTTCTGCGTCCACCCGCGCCTGCAATTCTATCACAAATAGTCGCGGCGGGGAATGAGATGCGCGAGCCGGCGTGTGTGGGGGATGCACCGCGATTTGGTTACGAATCCGTGCAGGCGGCCAGGACAGAACATTTGCCGGAGTACACGCGAGAAGCCCAGGCCCCGAGGGCGCGGATGGCGGTTGGGGCGGCAGAGCCAAATGTGAAGGGCCAAAGGGAGGGGCGGACGGGGTTGCGGATGACGCCGGAAAAATGTTCTGGCGCGGGCGGCGTGGTGGAGGGATGCCAGGCATAAAGGTCTTCATGGCAATTGGTTATGGGCCTGTGGATGATGGATGGGGTTGAAAAAAGCGCCGCCAAAGCGCCATCCAAATCTCCCCAAAATCTCGCTACAGGCTAATGCCTGGTTCGCGCCGGAATGTCGCTGGGCATTGAGGATTGTGGAGGGTACGCGGCAAGAAAGTGTTTGGCGGCTGGCGTTTTCGGGACTCAAGACATAAGAGGCTGCTTGCAAAGTGGTTATGAGTGGCGTGGGTGTCGGCAAGTCTCGACATGTGTGGGAGTAACGAATTAGGCCGCTGCCGCCGTTTTCCTGATCGTCAGGTTCCGCGAGCACCGCTTGATGCCTCGGTGATTTCCGCGGTCACAACACCCGTGGGATATGCGTCACGTCGTCTCCACATTTAATAGAACTTTGTCGCTGGGTTCACAGAAGGCACACGCTGGGCCATTAACGTGAAATCATGAGCCAGAACCATACCCTTGCGTGGCACTCGGCTGCCGAGCCGTTCTCGCTGTCGCAGCCGCATGCTGGGAGGCTACGCGACCTTTTCACGCGTACGGCGGAGCGATGGCTCGGCCTGGACGGCCTGAATGAGGTTCATGCCCATGCCACCGGCCGCGGTGGCGCGGCCGAGTTCTTCCGGCGCGCTCTGGAAGATCTGCACGTCAGCTACGAGGTGCCGGCCGAGGATGTGCGGCGGATTCCCACCACCGGGCCGGTGGTCGTCGTCGCCAATCATCCCTTTGGGGGCATTGAGGGGGTGGTTCTGGCGGCGGTGCTTTCAGCGGTTCGGACGGATGTGAAGCTCATGGCGAACTATCTCCTGGGCCGGATTCCGGAAACCCGGGAGATGTTCATTCTGGTCGATCCATTCGGCGGCGAGTCGGCGGCGCGGGCGAATCTCCAGCCGCTACGGGAATGCCTGCGCCATCTGAAGAACGGTGGCGTGCTGGGTGTGTTCCCCGCAGGGGAGGTCTCGCACCTGCATTGGCGCACGGGCAAAGTGGAGGATCCCTCGTGGAACCCCGCCATTGCTCGGATCATCCGCATCTCGGGCGCAACGGTACTTCCGATTTATTTCCCCGGCTGCAATGGCAAGTTGTTCCAACTGGCCGGGCTGCTCCATCCCCGATTGCGCACGGCCATGCTGCCGCGAGAACTCTTGAAGATACGCGGCAGCCGGATCGATCTCTGTATCGGCTCGCACATTCCGCCGACCCGCACAAGGGAGTTCGGCGGCGACGGAGAGCTGATCGAGTTCCTGCGGCAGCGGACGTATGTCATGGCGCATCGGGTGCGGGCCGCCAGTTCACCGGCAACGTCCTTCGCGCCGCCGTCGCTTGGCCGGATCGCCGTCGCCGGGCCGACAAGCCCCGAATCAATGGAGGCGGAAGTTGCCGGCCTGCCGCCGGAACAACTGTTGCTTGAGAGCGGCGAACAAGCGGTCCATATCACCCTGGCCGCTCAAGCACCCGGGGTGTTGCGCGAAATCGGGCGCTTGCGCGAGTTGACATTCCGGGCGGCCGGCGAAGGAACGGGCCAGGCGATTGATCTCGATCGCTACGACAATACCTACATGCATCTATTCGTGTGGCACCGGGGCAATCGCGAGGTGGTCGGGGCCTACCGGATCGGCCGGGCGGACTCGCTCGCATTGCGGCATGGCTTGGATGGATTGTACACCTACAGCCTTTTCAACTACGGCGCGGAACTGCTGCGGAGTCTGGGGCCGGCACTGGAACTCGGGCGCGCATTTGTGCGTAGTGAATACCAGAAGAGCTACGCACCGCTGCTTCTGCTCTGGAAGGGCGTCGCCCGCTATGTGCTCATGAACCCGAAATACAAGTGTCTCATGGGGCCGGTCAGCATCTCCAGCGCTTACAGCCCTGTTTCGCAGCAGTTGATGGTCCAATTCCTCAAGGCCCGTCACCTCTACGTGGAACTTCAGCAAATGGTCCGGGCCCGCAACCCGTTCCGGCCGGAAACGGGCAGCGGCGTGGATGATTCGGCCGCCCGCACGCTCCTGAATGGCGGCTCGGAAGTGTCGGAGCTGGTGTCGGAGATCGAGCCCGATGGGAAGGAAATCCCGGTGCTGCTGCGGCAGTACCTCAAACTCGGTGCGAAATTCATGGCGTTCAATGTCGATCGGAGCTTCAACAACGCCATCGATGCGCTGATGGCGATCGACCTGACCCGAACCGATCACATAATTCTCGGACGCTACATGGGGACCGAATCACGGGATGCGTTTCTTGCGTTTCACGCCGGCCGCCCGGCCGGGACGTCCAACCTGGCGAAACCCTTCGGAGGATCTGAAGCATGACGCATGTCACCTGGTATGGTAGCGAGTTCGACATTTCACGGATGAGTTCCTTCAAGCCACCGGAGGGCACAATTCGCGGCATCTACTGGACGCCGGACTACGAGTATGTGTTCGTTCTCAAGACGGATCAGGAAACGGGCACCAGCATGCACCGGGCGGGAATTCCCGAAATTGATGAACTGGCCCGCCGCTTCAGCATAGACGACCTGCTGAACGCTGTGGCATGACTGTGTCACCGCGATCGGTTTCTGCAAACTTCTTCCAATACTCACGCTTCGCCAATACTGCCTGCCGATAACCGTGCCAAGCGAGAGACTCGCGACACAACGAAAGGGAGGCCACTGCCATGGACAGCTTCGCCACAGTCGTCGTCAGCGATCTTCACCTGGGGGCGCGCAATGCGCGCGTCGGGGAGTTCCTGAGGTTCCTGGATTGGGTCAGGACGGATGAGTTGATCCTGGCCGGGGATGTCTTCGACGATCCCCGATTGCGCAGATTGGATGCTTCCAGCCTTCGCGTCATCAATGCGCTCATGAGTTTCGCCCGG
>JBEKVL010000321.1:0-7207 GCA_049514055.1 Tepidisphaeraceae bacterium
GGCCGAACTCGAACTTGGTGTCGGCGATGATCACGCCATGGGACGAGGCATATTCGGCCGCCAGCGAGTAGAGCGCCAACGTGCGGTCGCGGAGCGTGCCGGCGGTTTCGGCGCCGATGCGCTGGGCGGTTTCCTCGAAGGAGATGTTGATGTCGTGGCCGGTTTCTTCCTTGGTGGCGGGCGTGAAGATGGGGTGGGGCAACTGGTCGCACTGTCGCAGGCCGGGCGGCAGTTCGACGCCGCAGACGCTCTGGGTCTTCTGGTATTCCTTCCAGCCGGAGCCGGCCAGATAGCCGCGGGCGACGCATTCGATGGGGAGGACGGCCGCCTTCTTGACGAGCATCGAGCGGCCGTGGAGTTGCTCCGCATAAGGCTGCACTTTGGCCGGGTAGTCGGCGACATCGGTGGCGATGAGGTGGTTCTGGAAGAAGCTCGCGAACCGTTTGAACCAGAAGAGACTGATGGCGGTGAGGATCTTGCCTTTGTCGGGGATGCCGTTGGGCATGATGACATCGAAGGCCGAGATGCGATCCGTGGCGACGATGAGCAAGGCATCGCCCAGATCGTAGACATCGCGCACTTTGCCGCGGCGGCAGGGGAGTGGCAACGCGGATTGGAGAAGAGCCTGACTCATGACCGGCATGATAGCGGGTGGAGCGGGGGGATTCCAAGATGTCGGACACTCTGCTTGTTCCGGCGCATCATTGACCGATGCGTCCGCGTTGGCGCTGAGTTTCTCCTGCGCCCGGGTCACCTCCTGCCACGCGGCCGACTGATCGCCCGCACCCCTGGCCGCCGCCTTCAGCGACTTGGCGGAGAGGTTTTTGTTGGAAAGGAGGAACGATGTGGGAACACAGACCGATATCGGCGGGAACCCAGCAAGTCCCCACAGTCACCCGGGATCCGGTCTCTGCCGGCCCTGGTGATGACCGTGCGGTTGCGCCATCGCAGCGCGCCGATACCGACCTTTACACTGACGGAGGTCGCTTACCTCTATTGCGTAAGCGGACACAGTCGTTAGATCTTGCGCGGATTTGCGGGATTGTTACGAAGACCCGGTGTTATGCCGCCATGTTTCACTTTGCGGTTTCGGGCTGGCCCTGTCCGGGTCGCGTGGTTACAATGAGATTACGGAATTGAACGGTTTTTGGCACGACTTCTGTCTCTTGGAGGTTTCGGCAGTGATCAGCCATTTTGCACCAGCGGAGCGATCGAGCGAAGAGGAGTTGCGCCTCCAGATCGCGCTGATCACCAAGAACCCGATTGTCGATGGACTGCTCGGCCTGGCCGGCGGGGTGCTCGCCGTACTCAACGAGCGGCGGCAGATTGTGTGCGTCAATGACGGTTTCCTGCGCTGGCTGGGCGTGCAGGACCGGGCGAAAGTGATCGGCCTGCGCCCGGGGGAGGCGCTTGGGTGCGCTCACGCTTGCGACTGCGCAGGTGGTTGCGGTACTTCGGCGACCTGCTGCACATGCGGGGCGGCCGTCGCGATCGTGTCGGCCCTGGTCAACGATGTGCCGGTTGAAGAAGACTGCGCGATCACCATCGGGCGTAACGGGAAATCAGAGGACCTGTTTCTGCACGTGCGATGCGCGCCGGTGCGTTTCGCCGGGACGCGGTTCCTGGTCCTGTTCCTTCAGGATGCCACGCGGCAGCAGCACGCGGCCGCCATCGAGCGGGTATTCTTCCACGATCTGGCCAATATCGTCATGAGTCTGGAGACGGCGGGCACACTGCTGGCTCGCGACCCGCGGAAGCACGCCGAGGAACTGGCCGAGCCGATCCGTTCGCTGGCGCAGCGGTTGGCTCGCGAGCTGCACATACAGCGGCGTCTGACGGACCCGCAGGGCACGTTGCGGCCGGAATTGAAGGAGGAGGTGCTGGTGAGCGAACTGTTCGATGAATTGCGGCTGGGATTCGAGTCGCACCCGGCGGCCGAGGGCAAGCGGCTGTCGTTTTCGACGGTTCCCGCCGGCCTGACGCTTAAGACCGACCTGGCAATGATGCTGCGCGTGCTGGGGAACATGGTGGTCAATGCGCTGGAAGCATCGGCCGCAGGCGAAGAGGTGCGCGTGTATTTGAAGCCATTCAACGACGGGCTGCAATTGTGCGTCTGGAACGGGCAGCCGATTGCGTCCGAGGTCTGTCCGCGTATTTTCCAGCGGAACTTCAGCACGAAGCGGGATTCGGGCAGGGGGCTGGGGACGTATTCGATGAAACTGTTTGGCGAACAGTATCTTGGCGGGAAAGTGGATTTCGAGACATCGGCCGAGGGTGGGACGGTATTTCGCCTAGTGCTGCCGGCATCGGCGATAAATCGCGGCTGAATAGTTGTGCGCGATCAGTGACTGGTGGCGCAGTCGTCCAGACTGCGCGTGCAGGGGGCCGGGCTGGGCCACAAATGAGAAATTGTGGGCAGCCCTTCAGAGCTGGGAAGCGTATTCCTTGAGGGTCGGCTCCAGCGGCCGGGGTGCCCAGCCGAATCGGGACTTGAACTTGGTCATGTCGCAGGCGTTGTCTTCCTGGCTCATCTGCACCATGTCGTCATTGAACGGCAGCAGCGCTGGAGGCAGGACGCGCGACAGGAGGTGGCCGCACCACGCGGGGATCGGCAGTGCGAGCCGGGGCGAACCAGTGATGGCCGCGGAGCAGGTGCGATGCAGTTCTCGCCAGGTGAGTTTGTCGGGACCGCCGAGGAGGTAAACCTCGCCGACGTGTTTCGGGTTTTCCATGGCGTCAACGATTGCGCGGGCCACGTCGCCGACGTAGATCGGCTGAAGGTGTCCCGAACCGCGGCATCCGAAGGGGCCGCCACCGAAGTAGGGCATGAAGAGGAAGGGGACCGCCGTATGTCGGACCCAGCGGGCCTCCTGACGCATGAAGTCGCCGGCCGGGCCGTGGATGAGCGAAGGGCGAACGATCGTCCAGTCGAGGCCGCTGTCGCGTACGATCTGTTCGGCCTGGAACTTGGTGCGGTGATACTCCGTGAATGCGCCGGGGCGCGATCCGAGGGCCGACATGTACAGCATCCGCCGGACGCCGTTCTTCCCCGCGGCGGCAACCACGTTGCGCGTGCCCTGGACGTGGATCCGCCGGAACGTGATGTCCTTTTCAGGATCCTCCATGATAATGCCGACGAGGTGTATGGCGGCCGAGCATCCCCGGATACCCGCATCGAGTGCGGCCTGGTCGAAAAGCCCGCCGGAGAAGGCTCTCACACGCCCGTCGAATCCATCCAGGGGCCGGCGGTTGAGCAGTGCGTGGACGTGGTAACCCCGTTCGAGCAGTTCCTTGACGACCGCCTGGCCGACAAATCCGCTTGCTCCCGTGACGAACACTTTCGGCGTCATAATTCGCGGCTCCTTGGGATAACTCAGAGCAGTCCGCTAAGTTATGGACAGTCAGGTCCAAAATCAATCCAGATGGACAATCCGGGGAGAGGCTGGAACATGTGGCGTGGATGAGCGTAGGATTTAGAATGTGCGAGCGCGGCCCCGCGTTCCCTGCCTGTTGACGTCTGACCGCAGTCTTATATATTTACGAGTGTTTACTCGGGAAGATCGTTTGAGTGATCCGGCAAGTAAAATTCTCGTGCTGACCAGTCAGTCTGGAACCAACGATGGTCTGGTAGCGCATCTCCGGTCGGCGGCCGCGGTGACGGAGGTCGCCACCATCGACGAAGCGGTCGAGGCCCTCCGCAAGGACTATTACGACGCCATCTTCTCCGATACCTCGGACTTTCTCCCGCTCGAACGCGCGCTGGTCAAACAGCAGGCAAGCCTGATCCTCAACACGATCGGCGAAGGGGTCTGCATCGTTGACAGCGCGGGGCATTGTACGTGGTCCAACCGCCGGATGCAGAGCTGGCCGGGCCGCATTCACGAGAAGATCCGTCGCACCTGTTTCGAGGCATTCGAGCAGTTCACGAAAACCGGTTCGTCCGTCACGCCGTACGCCGACCCGGCGAGTCCCGCCCGTTCCAAGCGATTCGACATCAACATCGACAACCAGCAGTTCTTCGAGCTGACCGCCTCTCCGGTCATCAACCCGGCCGGGCAGGTCGTGCAGATTGTCGCAGTGATCTGGGACAGCACGAGTTCCCGGCGTCTGCAGCAGCAGCTCGATGCCATCGACCGGGCCGGCCGGGAACTGATGCGTCTGGAGGTCGAGGCGATCGACAAGATGCAGTTTGCCGATCGACTGAAGCTGCTTCAGGACAAGATTGTCAGGGCGACGCGGGAGTTGCTGCGATTTGACCATTTCGTGATTCGTGTTTTGAACCATGAAACCAAGAAGCTGGAACTGACGATCTGCCACGGTCTGCCGGAAGAGGCCAAGGCCATTGAGTTGTATGCGGCCCACGAGAACAACGGCATCTGCGGATATGTGGCCGCGACCGGGCGGTCCTATATCTGCCCGGACGTCGAGAGCGATCCGCGCTATGTCCTGGGCCTGGACAAGGCCATGAGCAGCCTGACGGTTCCGCTCTTCCTGTACGATGACAAGGTCATCGGGGTCTTCAATATTGAAAGCGACCAGAAGGCCGCTTTCACCGAGGATCACAGGCAGATTGTCGAGATCTTTGGCCGCTATGTCGCCATCGCGCTGAACACCTTCAACCTGCTGGTGAAGGAGCGGGCGGCCGTGCGGCACAACGTCGCCGACGACGTCTGTGGCGAGGTGGCCGGCCCGCTCAACGATCTTTGCTCGGACGTGCGCGAGCTCATGGATGCGCATGTGGCCGAGGAGGAACTCAGCGGTAAGCTTCGGCGCATCCTCGACTACGCCGAATTCGTCCGCCGGCGGCTGCGCCCGGTGGCCGAGGGCATTCACACCGTGCTCGGCGCCGACGAGCTGCAGGGCCAGCACGAGCCGCTTCTGGCCGACATGCGGATACTTGTCGCCGACGACGATCAGGTCAATCGCGTGACGATTGCCGACATCCTGCGCAAGTTCCGCTGCATCATCACGGAAGCCGCCAGCGGGTCGCAGGCGATCGATCTCATCAACGGGCAACAGTTCGACCTGGTTCTGAGCGACATCCACATGCCCGACAAGAACGGCTACGATGTCTTCAACGCCGCCCGCCACCGCCGCCGCGACCTGCCGGTGATCCTGATGACTGGCTTTGGATACGACGCCAGCCACAGCATCTACAGATCCAGCCAGGAGGGCCTCCAGGCCGTGCTCTTCAAGCCATTCCGCGCCCACACCCTGATCGATGAGGTGCGCAAGGCGTTCTCGCCCAGCGGTCAGAAATAGGGCCCCGCCTGTGGCCGCGATCGTCGATCGCGGCTCGGCGACCGCAATGACCCATCACGGCTACACTCATTCCACTTCTGTTTCATCTTCGCTCCGGGTGCCGTTCTCGTGGGCATCGAGCTTGTTGTAGAGCGTCCGCAGGCTGATGCCCAGCGCCCGGGCGGCGGCCGTCTTGTTGCCCTGGTATCGTTTGAGGGCATCCTGGACCATGCGCCACTCCACCTCGGCGATTGTCGCCTGGGCTCCAATAAAGGGCACGGCGGCCGATTCCCCGCTTGCGGCCGGCAGGTTCAGATGTTCCGGGCGGATGGTCTCGCCTTCACAAAGGATCATCGCCCGCTCGATCACGTTCCGGAGCTCGCGCACATTTCCGGGCCAGTCGTACTGCTGAAGTGCCGTCAGGGCCAGCGGATCGAAGCCGGTCGCCCTGCACCCGGCCACCGTGGTGATGCGCAGCATGTGCTCGGCAATCAGCGGGATATCCTGCGGAATCTCCCGAAGCGCCGGGAGTCGCAGTTCGAACGTGGTCAGGCGGTAGAAGAGGTCCTGGCGGAAGCGTCCGTCGGCCACGTCGCGTTTGAGGTCGCGGTTGGTGGCCGCGACCACCCGCACATCCGTGCGATAGGCCTCGGTGTCGCCGACGCGCCTGGCCTCGGCGCTTTCCAGCAGCCGCAGGAACTTCGCCTGCGTGTCCAGCGGAAGGTCGCCGATCTCGTCGAGGAACAGGGTGCCGCCGGAGGCCGCCAGCACCAGCCCGCGATGGTCGCGGTCGGCGCCGGTGAAGGAGCCCTTGCGGTGTCCGAACAGTTCGCTCTCGGCCAGTTCCTTCGGCAGCGCCGCGCAGTTCACGGGGATGAAGGCGCCCTCGCGGCGTTGGGAGAGTTGATGGATCATGCGGGCGGTTACTTCCTTGCCCGTCCCGGTGTCTCCCGTGAGCAGCACGGAGGTGTTGGTCGGGGCCACCCGTCCGACCAGACGGCGGACCTCGACCAGTTGCGGGCTGGTGCCGACCAGTTCGGCCTGAACGCGCTGGGGGGCGAGCGTCTGCTTCAGGGCGACGTTTTCATCCCGCAGGCGGCGCTGCTGGGCGATGCGTTCGATGTGCTGCTCGATTTCGACGACGCGGCAGGGCTTGATCAGATAGTCGTAGGCGCCGTAGCGAACGGCCTGGATCGCCGAGTTCAGGTCCGCGTTTCCCGTGAGGATGATGACGGCAGTCTCTTCGTCGCGCGAGGCGATTTCCCGGAGGAGCTCGGTGCCGTTGCCGTCGGGGAGGTTGAGGTCCAGAAGGACTGCGTCAAAGCCCCGGCTGCTCAGCTTTGACCTGGCCTCGGCGAGACTGCCGGCGAGCGTCACCTCGACCAGATGGGCCAGTTCGCCGGCCCAGAGGCGTGCCAGCGGCTGCTCGTCATCGACCACGAGCAGGCTGATGCGATTGGCCGAGGCACGCCGGAGTTTGTCCTCGGTGCCCGCCGCCGCCCGTTCCACGAGCCCCTGCCGCCCCTCCCGATTTGCGCCGCCTTGTAGAGCCATGGAACATCTCTGGCAAAGATTCTGTGGGTTAGCCAACCTCGTCTCTCCAACCTGAGTGAAGCATACCCGTTTTGCCAGAAAATTGAAATCGCTTGTGAAGAAAGCGGGACGATCGGAACGATGGACAGTTGGGGACGAGTGCATTAGAGTGCTTGTGAGTTTCGAGTTCCCGTAGCTCAATTGGATAGAGCGTCGGCCTCCGGAGCCGAAGGTTACAGGTTCGACTCCTGTCGGGAACGTTGAACGCAAGATCTGCCGGACGCGTGATTAAGCGTACCTTCCTGTGTCGGGAAGTGCGGCCCAAATGCCCGTGATTCCTCAGTACATACTGAGGAATACGGATTGGAGACTGCACCATGCCCGATTTTCATGTTCCCAAAACGTCGCACCACAGAGCCAGTGCCCAGGCGAT
>JBEKVL010000322.1:0-7201 GCA_049514055.1 Tepidisphaeraceae bacterium
TCCAAACAAATTCTCTCTTTGGCCGACATTCGAAGTTCTCCCATCAAAGTGATCTAACCGATCCTTGGGGGTGACACTTCTATTTCGGCTATGGGGTGACAATTCTATTCCGGCACAACAGCCCACCGTGGGCTCACCGTCGGCTCAGGAACAACAAACCCGGCATCGCGGAACGATGCCGGGTGGACTTGCGGGGAACTGATCTACGGCTGTGTGGGGCGTGTTTGCCGGCAGTTCACCGATACATCGACCGCACCAGCCCGTCGAGCATCCGGGAAATCTGTTCGGCCCGGCAGGCGAGGTCGTTGAAATCGATGTCGAAGCCGAGATCGCGGCAGAGAATCAGGTAGTAGCGAAGTCCTTCGAGATCGCTCTGGGCGATGTTGTAGAAATGGGCCTTATTGCGCGGCCCGCGCCGCTTGAAACCTTCGGCGATGGACCTGGGGACGCTGACGGCCGACTGTTCCATCTGGAGCGCGAGTCCGGCCTGCTGGGATTCGGGCAGGCGCGGCGTGACGGCGAAGACCCGCAGCACAAGTTGATGCGATTCCTGCCAGACCTTCATCTTCTCGAAGGAGTCGAGGCGTTCGCGAGGCGGGCGGCCGCCGCGGTCATCGGGGTGGGGCTCGTCGCGATGGTCCTCGTGGTCGTTGGGGGCGTCGAGGTGGGTGTCGAGTTCACGATCTTCGTTTTCGCGAGTCATAATGGGATCCGTGTGGAAAAGGGTAAAAGGTGTGGGGGGGAGGTTAACAGACGCGGGGCGGGATTTCCAGAGGCGAAGCGAGAGTTCGAGGGTTCAAAGACTCAAGGGTTCAACGGGTCCGGACATTGGCGCAGTTTGAGTCACGGAGGCTCTCGGACTCTTGATCCCTCAAACACTTGAACCCTGCTGCTGAAGCGGCGCCTTGGTCCGCGAAGCCTGGCCCTGGATGACCACGAGCGTCATGTCGTCAACCAGTGCCGCGCCGGCACGGAAGTCGTGGATGGCTTTGACGAGGTTCCCGACCGAGTCGGAGGCGCTGCCGGCGCGAGCGAAACTCCTCCGCAGGCGCATCGAATCGAAAGGCTCTCCAGACCGGGACCGCGCGTCGATCACGCCGTCGGTGTAGAGCAGGAACGCATAGACTTCGGGCAGGATGAAGCTCTCGGTCGAATACTTCTCCGAGTGTTCCACGCCGAGCACCAGGTTCGAGTCCGCATCGAGCGGAACGACTTTCCGGCCATCGTGCAACAGCGGAGCGTAATGCCCGGCGCTGGCCACTTCCAGCGTGTTGGCCGCCAGGTCCAGGATCAGCACGCAGACGGTGACGAACTGGCCGTTGAACACTTGCCCGCAGAGCTGGCGGTTGACTTCGGTCAGGCAGTCGCCCGGATCGCGAATCCGCATCATGGTGTTGCGGATGAGCAACTGCGTGGTCGCCATCAGGAACGCCGCCGACATGCCGTGGCCGGTCACGTCGCCGATGCTGATGACAATCCGGCCGTCGCGCAACTCGAACCAGTCGTAGAAGTCGCCCGAGACGTGGCTGGCCGGCTCGTTGACGGCGGCGATATCCACGCCCAGCCCGGCCGATGCCTGCGGCAACCAGGCGAGTTGAATCCGCCTGGCCTGGGCCATCTCCCGGTTCATGACTTCGTTGCGGACGCGCGCAACGCGAAGTTGTGCCCGGATCAGGGCCGTGGAACTGGAGACGAGCAGCACGGTCATCGTCGCCACGACGAACACCGCCCACCAGAGTGCTTTGCGGAAGATCTCGCTGACCATCTCGTCAATGGGAGAGGTTGGCGAAGTGAGCAGCAGGAACCACGTCTTGTCCACCACGGAGACCGGCTCGATGGTCGCCAGTTCATCGGCGCTCGGCCGGAACGAAATCAGCCCGTTCTTGCCGGCGGCAAGCCGCTCGACACTGGCGGCCATGGCTTTGGCCATCGCGGCGTTGAACACGGCCTTGGCACCGGCCCCGGCGGCGTTGTGCCACTTGTCGTTCTGCGGATCGGAGCAGGCCATGGTGACGCCGCGTTCGTCGATCAGCGAGGCAACCAGGTCGAGCCGCGCCTGACCGGGAGGCGTACCCGCGCCCTGGCGGCGGCCGAGATCATCGAGAAAACGGGCTTTGACGCCTTCCACCGGCACGACCGCGACAAACCAGACCTCATCGACCATCCTGCCGCCGACCCATTGCCGCACGCGCGAGGGATAGGCGATGACGTGTGCCGGTCCGATCTTGGTTTCCAGTGCCATCCCGACGGTGGGCTTCTCCGCCCGCTTCAGAAATCCGCTCACCTCGCGCATGAAGGCTTCCTGCATCGGCTTCTGAATGCGGGGCGGATAGAAACCGATGAGGATGAGATCCTCGTTGCCCGGCGCCGCGGGACGGCTGGCCGGCGCGGCGCCCGGCTTGGGGCGCGGTCTCTCGGCGGCCGTGGGTTCCGCCGTCCGGCCCACAACCATCAGCGCCGCCACACGGTCCTGCCCGCCCGGCCCCGTGAGCTGGTGGCCGACGAGCTTGGTCGCGTTTTCAAGCATGTTGGCGCTGAGCCGGAACGGCAGGATCGCATCCCGCTGGTCGCGTTCGAGGATATCGAGCGACGAGACGATCGCGCGATAATGCGTTTCAATCCCGTTGCTCGTCTGATGGGCCAGCAGGCTCTGCTTGTCCAGGAACTGTTCCAGCGCCTGCTCCCGTGCCCGGTTGTAGACACCCCGGGCGGCGAGAGTGATGCAGATGGCGATCACCCCGAGCAGCAGCAGGTGTATCAGCAGTATCTTCCGGGCGTATCGTCGTGCAAGCTCTTCCATGATGGTCTGTATCGCCGAGCATAACCGGCACAGTCGCCCGCACCAACCTCAAAGACGCTCTGGATCCCGGTATATTGCGGCCGGATCCGGAACGAAGCGCGCAACCGACGGGTTTGACGACGGCATTACGACCAGATCTGGCAACTCCCTCCGCGTTCTCTGTGGGGATTCTCTGCGGACCTCAATCGAGCACCTCGCCCGCCGCGCACCGGGCCATGTTCGCCGTCAACACATCCAGTTCCACGAGCTTGGCGATGAGTACGACCCGGCGCACCGGCTTGACCAGAAAGCCGTCGCATTCCCCGCTCAAAGCCGCCAGGACGTTCGACGTGGTGCTCTGCGCAGTGACCATCAGCTTCCTGGCACGCGGGGCACGCCGCCGCCGCTCTTCTCCCTGAAGACGCCCCAACAGCGTGATGCCATTGGTGTCGGGCAGGTTGATGTCAATTGTCACCAGACTGTAGGGACGGGCGTTCTCCAGGGCGATGAAGAAGAGCTCCAACGCCTGCTGGCTGCTGGTCGCGGCATCACACTCCCCAAAGGGTACGAGCATCGCCACCATCTTCGAGAGCGCCACGAATTCGTCATCAATTGCCAGGCTGCGCATGTTCGGCATCCTCCAGCAGGCACATTCGGGCCATTGCATAACGGCTCAAGCGTTGCAGTTCCATCTCCACCGACTGCAGTAGAGACCGGAGTTCCGCCTGCCCGGCCGTGGCACTGGCCGTTTCGAGTTCAGCGGCGCTCCGAGCCAAAGGTTCGGCTTCGAGCGTCGCGGCGGCGCCTTTGATGGCGTGTGCGGTTTGACGCAGGGCCTCGCGCTCGACTGAATCCACGGCGATCCGAAGAGCGGCGAGCTGCGTGTCGGCATGGGCCAGGAACCGCGTTGTCAGGCGGGTGACGACCTCGCGTCCACCGAACTCGCGAATCGCGCTGTCCATGTCGATCGGCGGGGCTTGCCCGGAGGGAAGTGCGTCGCCGACCTCCGGCACTGGTTGCCCCGGGCCCGAATCGGCCGACGGCATGTGGCCGAGCCACTGCTGGACCGTTTCGAGCAGCGTCTGCCGCCGGAACGGCTTGGTGAGCACGCCGTTGATTCCGTGCTGCGGGCATGCCGCCCGCGTTTCGGCGTCGGCGCTGGCGGTGAGCGCCACGATGGGCACGGCCGCGTTCGGCGTTCCTCCACGACGAATCCGCGCCGCTGCAGTGTGCCCATCCATGACGGGCATATGCAGGTCCATCAGGATCAAATCGAAGGCATTCCGACCGCACGCTTCCACGGCCTCACGACCGTTGGAGACCACCGTGACCTCGTGTCCAGCCTCTTCGAGAAACAGGCGGGCGATCTCCTGGTTCGTCGGGTAATCCTCCGCGAAGAGTATACGCCCGCGGCGCGCGGGGACCGCGACTGCGGCAAGAGTGGAATCCGCCGCGGACGCAGCCACTCCGGCGTCCGGCGGCGAATCGGCCGGCACCACGATCCAGAACGTGCTGCCCTGACCCGGTGTGCTGAGCAGGCCCACTTCACCGCCGAGAAGTCACGCCAGTTGGCGTACGATCGCCAGGCCCAGCCCCGTTCCACCATACTTGCGCGTCGTGCTCACATCCACCTGGGTGAAACTGTCGAAGATGGCCTGTTGTTTGTCCGCGGGTATGCCGATGCCGGTATCCCGGACGGACACTCGCACGCCTGGCCGGTTGTCGTCGGGAACCCACTCGACCGATACGCGTACTTCGCCGCGCTCGGTGAACTTGATCGCGTTCGAGATGAGATTGAGAATGATCTGCCGCAGGCGCAAGGGGTCCGACAGGATGTGACCGGGCACGTCGACTGCGATCGTGGCGACGAAACCCAAGCCCTTGGCCCGGGCCTGCATGCCGGCAGACTGGCTCAATTCCCGCAGAATCTGGCACAGGTCCACGGGCACACGTTCCAGCACCAGCTTGCCGGACTCGATCTTGACAAGATCGAGCAGGTCGTTGACCAGCATCAGCAGAACATTGGATTCGCGGAGGATCACCTGCGATTGCTGCCTGGCGGCTTCGAGCGTGGTGCTGGTGAGGATGGCCTCGGCAAATCCCATGATCCCGTTGAGGGGGGTTCGGATCTCATGGGACACGTTCGAGAGAAAGCGCGACTTGAGCCTGCTGGCCTCCTCCGCCGCCTCCTTGGCCTTGCGGAGCTGCTGCTCAGCCAGTTTCTTGTTGCCGATATCCTCCAGCGAGAGCAGCACGTGCCGGTTGCCGGCGATCACCACCCGCTCGGCCTTGAGTCTGAGCCAGACGCTGCCGCCAACGGCGCCGGATTCTGCCGCCAGGGCGAGTTCATGCTCGCACCGCGCCCGGCCGGAATGCCGCGCGTCTTCCAGCAGGCGGCGTAAGACGCAGCCCGTGCAGCCCGCCGTTTGTCCGCAACCGCCACCCCCCGCATGCGCGTTCGCACAGCGAACGGCCGGCCCAAGAGATTGTCCTGCCATCTCCTGTTCGGATCGGCCGAACTTACTGGCCGCGTACTCGTTGACGCTCTGAATGACCAGGTCGTCGTTGAACAGCAGCAGGCCGATCGGCGCCGCCTGGAAGATGGTCGCCAGCGTCTGGCGGCCGTCGCGCAGGGCCGCCTGTTGTTGCGCGAGTTGTTCTGAGAGAGCGGCGTGGATCTGAAAGAAACCGAAGGGGCTGTTCGCCGCGCTGGTGGTCTGCTCGACGCGGTCCATGAGCGTCTCGGCAAGACGGCGCAGGCGCGCGTTCTCCGCGCTGAGCTGCTGCAGTTCATTGTGCCCGTCCAATTCCGACATAATCTGCTCATCTGCCCAGGACAAAACCCGTCGCCGCCTGGTTCATGTGCAAGCCGTTGTATTGCTCGCCAAACGTGCAGCACCCGATCAACGGGTGCTTGGCTATCACTGCGCGATACCGTTGCTGTTGTTGCGCGCGTTCAATTTCCAGGCGACGCTGGTAACAATGGAACGCGACCATGACCAGGGGCTCACCGCCACCCAGTTCTGTTTCCAACTCCCCGTACTGCCGTTCGATCGTGCCCACGAGATCCGCCGCCTCGCCAATCCGGACGACCATGCCTTCCTCAATGGCGCAGAACATGTCCAGCCGACCATCGGCCCAGGCCCGTATCGCACGCGCGTAGAACCGCCCGTCCCACCGCATGAGCAGCGGATGGTGTGACACGATCTGGCTGTCCAGTTCCCGGTGCCCGATCGCCTGGCAATATGCGAGCGTCGCGGGTTGGCCGTTCAACTCCAGGATTTGCCGCTTGTCCGGCACCGCGCGGGTCACCACGAGCCGGCCGTCAAGCGGCGTGAAGTTCTGGAATCCGAACGTGCAGCAAGGCAGCGTCGTATCCACGCGCGCCAACACGGCCGCGTCGCTTACGAATCGTTCCCCGTCGAATACGTACGTCTTCTGAAAGTGCCCGCCGTCACCGGCTGATCCGCCGACCATGCTCAGACCGTTGCTGGCCCCGAACAGCAGCGCCATCACCCGTTCTTCGGCGAAACTCATGCCGTCGATCAGGAGCACGCCGAACCGGGTTCCCGGCGAGCACGCCGGCGCGTCGAGCGCCAGGCGGGTCGCCACTTCTCGGGCTTGAGCCACGCCGAACCGCGAAATGCCGTGGATCGGCTCGATCACGGCCGAGAGCTGGTCCGTCGCAATCGCCGCCGCGACCAGCCCATGGTCGATAATGCCTTGCCCCGCAACCTGGTGCCCCGCCGAGGTGCAGGCCAGAATCGGCCCGTGGAGTTGCCTGCGCAACTCCGCCGCCAACCCCTCGAGATCGTACTGGGTGTCGACGAAGAGAACCGTCAGGGCGGGCGTATCGGTGCCTGCACCATCCACAATGCAACGAACCGCGCGATGCGGGTCCGGATCGCAAATCGCTTCGCGGTAGCATCTTGTATCCGATGCCGTCAGCATTGGTGGAAACTCCCGTTTGCCTCTATTCCGCATGTCAGGAACACGATTGAATGACCACTATGTGTCCGACTTGAAATGCTATCGGCGAATTCCAATGGACTCGAAAGCACGAATTCCATTGACGCTACCTCCCATAATACAGCGGATGCCCAGTTTCAATCCGCGCAGGCTGCGATCCTGGAAATGGCCATCCCGCTGGATCGTGAAGTTGCGAAGACGATCAGGGCGGGTGTATTGCGGACGCCGGGCATCCTCCACGAAACGCCAGCCAGGCAACGGGAGCGGTTCCTCGAACTGCGCCGCGGCACGCGTCAGTCAAGCGCGTGCCGGTCGAAGGATGCATGACATGATCGGGATAGCGCCGGCCAAAGCCGGTGAGGTGTAACGGATGAAAGAGCCAGACGATGAAGACGTAGCGAGTCACATCGGCCCCGAGTCATGCGAGGGCGTCGGCAACGGCGCACTTGAAGC
>JBEKVL010000323.1:0-7195 GCA_049514055.1 Tepidisphaeraceae bacterium
GGAGACATTTCCTCGCTGCCGGAGATCGAGAAGAACGGCGGCCTCTATCGCGATGCCGATGGGCCGGGGGATCTGCTGGCGATTCTCAGAAAGCACGGCATGACCCATGCACGCCTGCGTATCTGGAACAATCCCAGAAACGGCCTTTGCGGCCTGGCTCCGACGCTGGCCATGGCCAGGCGGCTCAAGCAGGCCGAGATGCCGTGGCTGCTGGATTTTCACTATTCCGACGACTGGGCCGATCCGGCCAAGCAGCGCAAGCCGGCCGCCTGGGTGAATCTGCACGGGGCGGAACTGGAGCAGGCGGTGTTCAACTACACGCGGGAGGTGATCGCGGAACTGGACAAGCAGGGAACGCCGCCGTTCATGGTGCAGGCGGGTAACGAGATCACGCCGGGAATGCTCTGGGATGACGGCCGAATCGGCGGCAAGAACGATGACGCCGCGAGTTGGAAACGGTTTGCCAGGCTGGTGAAGGCCGGGCTGCGTGGCGTCCGCGAAGGACGCGATGGCAAGCAGCCGATCCTGACCATGATCCATCTCGACGCCGGCGGCAGCAACGGCGCGTGCCGATGGTTCTTCGATCACCTGCTGGCCGAGGGCGCGGAGTTCGACGTCATCGGCCTGTCGTATTATCCGTGGTGGCACGGCGATCTCACCAAACTCCGCAACAACCTCAACGATCTCGCGAAGCGCTATGGGAAGGACATCATCGTCGTCGAGACGGCATACCCATGGTCCGAGAAGGGGGTCGATCGCAAACTCGGCCTGGGCGAGAAATTCCCGGCCAGCCCGGAGGGTCAAAAGGTATTTCTGACTGAACTGCTCAAAACAGTGAAGCAAGTGCCCGGCGGGCGGGGCAAGGGCATCTTCTGGTGGGAGCCGGCATGGATACCAACGCCCAAATCCGGCTCAGGCTGGGGCCATCGCGGACTGTTTGACAATGACGGGAAACTCATGGCCGGGACTGACGCGTTTGGCGAATAGAAACAAGGCGGCGTGGACCTCTCTGATTTCCACTCTTTACCCATTTAGTAAGACAAAAACGCAATTCTGGCAAATATGCTGGCAATTATACTTAACGCATACAGGTTAAGCATGTAGACTGCCTATTTATTGAGCATGTGTTCGTTAGTTGCCAAGCGTATATCAGACATGGGTAGAAAACAAACACCTTACATCGTTCAAGCTGGACCAGACAAGGGAAAAGTCATTCAAGGGCTGTATCGTGCTACAGACGGCAGGTGGAAGATACTGGAGACGGGTGAGCGGTTCACAGAAACAGACGAGTTTAAGGCGATCTCCCGTTTTCGGGAATGGGAACGGAAGGCGAGCAAACCCCAACCCTTGAACATCAAGGAACCCGTCTCTTTATTTCATAAGATGACAGACTCCATACCACAATACGCCTTGTGGTCGTGGCTAAGGGAGCAACTGATTGAACGTCCAGAATGGGTAGCAAACAAGGTAAACATTCCCCAACTGGCAAACCTGAAGAACCTAAATCTTCCCAAACAAGGTATTAAACTTGCGGACCTACTAAAGTCCTATGTTGACTACGCAATGAGTCACCACGTGACCCAAAGTAAGGTCTCGATCGCTTGGGGAGATATGGTCAAATCCACTCAAGCCAAAACCGCTCTGGAATTGACCACAGACAGGCCCAGTAGCCAGCAGATCCCCGCTGTACCGCATGGCCATAACCACCTGCTCCAGATAGGCCATACGTTCCACTCGCAGGCGGTGGGCGCCGATCCAGTCGATCAGCGTGCCCCACTGGGTCGAGGTCAACATGCTGGTACGGGGACCGCGATGGCGACCGCACTTCTGCCGGTAGAACCGCAGGTCATTGGACCAGCCACGCGGGAGCACGCTGTCGATAAGAGGGAACCGACTTCGACATGGCGCGACCTCCCGCGTGGTCTCGCGCGGTGTGACACCGCGCATTTCCGCGTTCAAAATCGCACCGCCGACCGCCGGCGGGTGTCCGTATCCTACGGACTCGACTTGACTTACCTTCAATCGGGGTGACAGGATTTGAACCTGCGACCTCTTGGTCCCGAACCAAGCGCTCTAAACCAAGCTGAGCTACACCCCGGTCTCTGCGACCGATTTCCGTATCCTACCGCACGGCGGAGTGGATGCAAGGTGTCTGGGGCCGGCTTGTGTGGAAATCCGCGGTCGTCGCCGGGACAACGATGCCGTGCGGGCAGGCGGCGCTTGCATCGATTCGCCGTGGCCACTACTATTTCCGTTATCAGATTGGATAGTCGCGTAGACCACCGAGGACATCCCAAATGCCACCGCTATCACGCATGTCGTGGTGTGTTGCCCTGAGCAGTCTGCCTTTCCTGTTGGCCGCAGCCAAGCCGGTTGCGCCGCCGTTGTCGGGCGAAACCGTACGCGTCGGCGCGTCAGCGGCCCTGTTGCCGGTGCCGGATGCGCTGTCCCTGGCCCGGGCCGAGAAGACCGTCCGCGAAGTGTTCACAAAGGAATACGCCCTTCGACAACCTGCCGAACGCGCGGCGCTCGCCGCCAAACTGCTCGATGAGGCCACGCGAACCACCGACGACCCGGCCGCACTCTATGTGCTCCTGCGCGAGGCGAGGGACATCGCGGCGTCCGTGCCCGAGGTGTCGCTGCTTTCGCAGGCACTACGGCGAATGGAGTCGCGTTTTCAGATCGAGGCCCCGACCGTGGCGCTGACGTCCCTGGTTGCGGCCAACCACGCCGCCATTACGCCGCACGCCAGTGCCGCGGTCGCGCACGCGTGCCTCGCGGCCGCTGACAGAGCCGCGGCACTGGACGCGCAGCCGGCCGCGGGAAGGCTGTGCGCGGTCGCGAAGTCCGCGGCCGATCGCGCGCACGATCAACCGCTGCTCCTGCGCGCGATCGCCAAGGAAAAGGAACTCACGCAGTTGGCCACGGAACACGTTGCCTACGAACAGGCAAGCAATGGCCTCAGGCAAACCCCCGACGATCCGGCCGCCAATCTCGCCGTCGGCGCCTGGCTCTGCCTCGTCAGGAACGACTGGACCGCAGGTCTGCCGCTGCTGGCACGCGTGCCCGAATCGCCACTTCACACGGCCGCCCAACTCGATCTCTCCGCGTCGGACGAACCCGCCAAACAGTTCGAGTTGGCCAACCAGTTCTGGGATCTGGCCCAGAGCGAAACCGGCCTGAAGCGCTCGAACCTGCAACAGCGGGCCGCACTCTGGTATCGTCGAGCGATGTCGGCCCTCACGGGAATCAACCGTTCCTCCGCCGAGACCCGTCTGGCCGCCATCGATGCGGACTACTTCCGCGACCGAGGCTTCGCGGGCGGGTTTGCCGCCGAACTCTTTCGTGGCGCCGATTTCGCCCAGCCGGCGAAGAAACGCATCGATCCGACCATCGACTTCGATTGGGGCCTGGGCACTCCGGATCCAGCGCTGCCAAAAAGCGGCTTTTCGATCCGCTGGACCGGCCTCCTGCGTCTGCCATCGCCCGGCCGCTATGAAATCACGGCCCTGGCCAACGCGGGCGCGCGTGTCTGGCTCGACGGCAAACTGGTCATTGATGGCCCCGATCTCTCGCACCACCCCAAAGGGGCGAAGGTACTGCTCGAGGCCGAATCGACGCTGATCCCCGTGCGCGTCGACTACTGGGATACCTCCGGCACCTCGCACATGCGTCTGCTCTGGCGTACACCGGACTCGCTCAAGGAGGAGCCGCTGCCCGCATCAGCGTGCTGGCATGAGACGTCGGGCCAGTAACCGGGAGCAACTCGCCGGCGATTGGCTCCGGCGTTCGGAGCTCCTATAATCGCCGGACGAAACAGGTCTTACGGAGAAGGATACCCATGGCCCATATCATCGCCCAGCCGTGCATCGGCACCAAAGATACCGCTTGCGTTGCTGTATGCCCGGTCGACTGCATTCACCCCACCAAGGACGAGGCGGACTTCGCGAAGGAAGAATTGCTGTTCATCGATCCCGATACGTGCATCGACTGTGGCCTCTGCGTGGACGAGTGCCCGGTCAAGGCCATCTTCCCGCAGGATGATCTGCCGGAGGAATGGACGGCGTTCATCGAGCGAAACAAGGCGTATTACGCGAACAAGAAGTGAGTTGACAGTTGTTGGTTGAGCGTTGATTTCACTCCATCACCACGGCCCCAGCCACAATCCGTCCCCGGACGTTCACCGGCGCGTGATCCATCTGCATCTCAGCCTCCACCCGGCGCGCCCGGGTGTAGTAGACGCCGCGCAGATCCATCAGTTGGGGCTTGCCGGCCGCGCTGATCCCGGCGATCATGAACTGGCCGATCCGCCCCTGGAACGGGACCTTCTCCGGCACGTTCCACATGAACGTGGGCGAATCGATCAGCAGAGTGTTCACGCGCGGGACGTACCTGGGCCGGGCAACGGCCTTGCCGCCTCCTTCAGACGCACTCCCCAAGTCCGCGACGAAACCCTGCCAGGCTGCTTCCTCGCGATCGGCCAGGGCCTTGTCGACCACGTCCTCGATGTCCTTCCTGGCCTGTGGCTCGAGCACCTGCCATTGGTCGCGAGCCCTGACCGGCCCGGCCTTGACGATCCAGATCACCGTCGGAATCACGATGAAGGCACCGATGAGCAGCATCATCTTCGGCGAGATGGCAAAGCGAACCTGGGCCTGCTTCGACCGGGGCCGGGCCCGGTAGCCTGGGGGCAGACCAATCGCCGGTGCCCTCGCCGGTCGAGATTGCTCCACCGGCGGCGCGCCGGCACGCGGCTTCGCGGCGGGCGCCGGGCGCGCGGGCGGCGACTCGTCTGCAACGTCGCAGGCCTGCACCATCGGCGTCGCGGCCGGCCCAATCGTCAGCCTCTGCCCGCACTTGGGACACTTTGCGTGCCGGCCGGCCAGCTCGTCCTTCACCCTGAATCGCGCCCCGCACCCGCAGTCAACCGTGATAGGCATCAGGTCCTCTCCTTGTGAGCCCACAGGTTAAGAGGTCGGAGGGGTTTCGTCCACAGCGCGGCTTGGCCGCAAACACACAAGCACAACCATGAAGACACGGAGCAACACTTTGAATGGACGGGTTCGCTCAGTGAGGAAGGCAATGCGGAGGATGGCTGGGGAGGGCCAAAGGGCATAGGCGTTAACTTGGTGGAGTGTAGTTACAATAATGCCTCAGATTTCCGCAGGGATTTGGCCTCTCTTTCTGACGGCAATTGGTAATCTCGTGACGAATCATGCCCGAAAAGGCGCGGTCCACATACGGAAGAGCTCTCGCGCAGAGACGCAGTTGAGGAATCCTCGTCATCGGGGTCGCTGGGATCTCTGTATTTCGTGAACTATTCGCTTTCGGAACATAAGACGCCGGGAAAGTTCACGGGTTCATCACGCCGCCGCTCCTCATTACACGTTCCGCATTCACGCATCCCGCATTTCCTCCCCGAGTTGTCGCATCCTTCCGGCAGGACTATGCTTAGGGACATCACGCATGAAGATCAGTCCGTCACAGTCCGGGTATCGCCTGTCGCTGCATCTGGCGGCGATGGCGGTGGCGACGGCAACGTTTCCGTTGATCTTCCTGGGGGGGCTGGTGACGAGCCATCAGGCGGGGATGTCGGTGCCGGATTGGCCGAACAGTTGGGGATATAACATGTTCCTGCTGCCGCCGAGCTACTGGCTCGGGCGACAGGCGGGCGGGGTGTTTTACGAGCATACGCACCGCTTGCTGGGAATGCTCGCGGGGTTTGCGTCGATTGTGCTGGTGTGTCTGGCGTACGGGCCGGGACGAGGCGAGCGAGCGAGGCGGGGACTGGGATGGAGTGTCGTGGCCGCGGTCGTTCTTGCGGGATTATCCGGCGTCGCCTGGCTGGCGCTGCACGGCTCGCGACATCTCGCGGCCCGGATGATGCCGCACCTGGTGGTGGGCTGGGCAGCCGTGGGGCTTGTCCTGCTGACGGCGTGGCTGTGCCGCGTGCCCGAGGAGCGGGCGTCGGTTCGACGGCTGGCGGCCGGGATTCTCGTCGCGGTGGTGATCCAGGGAGTTCTGGGAGGATTGAGGGTGGTGCTGATCAATCTGGATCTGGCCGTGGTTCACGGGTGTTTTGCGCAGGCGTTCTTTTGCATGACGGGGATGATGGTGGCCATGACGTCGAGGTGGTGGCCGGGTTCGGCCAGGCACGAAGGCTTAAAGGCACGAAGGCATGGAGGGGAATTGGAACCGAGCGGCGAAGAGTCGTTGCGGCGGGTGTTTTGGGTGGCGGTGGTGGCTGCTGTCGTGATCTATGGGCAACTTGTGGTGGGGGCGATGATGCGGCACTATCAGGCGGGGCTGGCGATTCCGGATATGCCGCTGGCGTACGGCAAACTCTTGCCGCCGACAGATGCGGCTGGTTTGGCACAGATCAACCGGCAGAGAATCTTGCTGGACGACCCGCGGATCGGTCGTGTGACACTCGGGCAGGTGTGGCTGCATTTCGGGCACCGGCTCGGGGCCATCGCCGTGAGCACGATGCTGCTGACGCTGGTCTGGACAGTGCTGCGGCAGGCGCGCGGGACCGCACTGCTGGCCAGGCCGGCGTGGCTGCTGCTGGTCCTGCTGGCGACGCAGTTGACACTGGGATGGCTTACGGTAACAAACCGCAAGCCGGCCGACATTGCGAGCTATCATGTGGCGATCGGAGCGATGGTCCTGTTGGTGACGTTCACGCTGGCCGTGCGGGCGAAGCGGCTGACGGCGCACCCGCGGCCGGCGATATCTGCCGAGAGGAGATCGATGCCGGCCGGCGAGCCGGCGATGGCTTGGGAATCATGCGGGAACAACTCCGCAGAAGGCCCTCGTCCCGGCCCTCTCCCAGTGGGAGAGGATGAGCAACCAAACGTGGAGTTGTTTCCGCACGGATGATTAGAGAGGCACGAGAGTGACAAGCGTAACATCTTCTGTAGTGACCGGCGTCCGCCTGGGTGACCGGCTGGCGGATTACCGCGAGTTGGCCAAGCCCCGGCTGAACTTCCTCGTACTGGTAACCACGGGTGTGGGATACTACATGGGCGTGCGCTACTCGATGGAATGGGGACGTCTGTTTCACGTGCTGATCGGAACGGCGCTGACGGCGGCGGCCGCCTCGACGCTGAACCAGTGGATGGAGCGTGATGAGGATGCACTGATGAAGCGGACGGCCAACCGGCCGCTGCCGCAGGAAAGACTCTCGCCTGCCGAG
>JBEKVL010000324.1:0-9970 GCA_049514055.1 Tepidisphaeraceae bacterium
TGCACCCCGGCCGCAGCCAAAGACGGAAGCTCAAGAGACGCTATGATCAGCGCGAGGATCCTGCGGATTCCCGACAGGCTCCGTCGATCGGAAAAGAAAGTGCGGACTAAAGGACGGCCGGCCATGTGTCGGCCGCAAGGTGAGACCATGAGCGTAAGAAAACGATTGCTGCTCTTCGCCGTACTGGCTTTGCTCATCGGCGGTGCGATCGCGGTTCTCTGCGCCATCAACCAGGAACCCGAATCCGGTGCAGTTGTGTTCACGATCGGCGGCTTCGTGTTCGCGATCCTGGTGGCAATCGCCTTGTTCGTGGGCGGCCGGCCGAAGAGTCCCGCCGAGACTGGAGCCCAGGCGCTGCTGGAAGGCGCCCAGAACTCCGCGGCCGGGATCATCGCCCGGGCAAATCAGGAAGCGGCGCGGTTGCTGGCCGACGCCGCCGAGAAAGCCATGGCGCTGTCGAGTCTCGACCGCGGCAAGTGCCAGTCCTGCGGCAACCCGCGGACAGGCAAGTTCTGTCCCAAGTGCGGCCGGCCCGCATAAGCACCACTTGCCTTGCTTCAGAACCAGTCGCCGGGGGTTTGGGAAGCGCCGGAGCGCTCCACTGCTTGCGATATGCCTGCCCGGCGGCATCGACGGATGCGGTGACGGGCAGGAGCGCCGCCGCCGGAGTGATCGTCCCCGGCGTCAGCATGGCGGTTCTCCTTGGTCCGGACCGGCCTGACAACGCCGGAGAAACGCCAGTCCCTGCCGCACGAATGCATCGCCGTCCGGGCAGACGTTGTGGAACATCCCTCGGCCGGGGGCGAAGTCGCCGAGGGATGAATTGTACGTTTCCAGAAGCATGTGGCCATCGCCGGGGACTCGACCAAGCGAGGCGAACAGGGCATCCCAGGGCACGAGCCCGCCGCCGGGAACGCCGCGGTCGTTTTCGCAGGCGTGGATGCCCCAGAGCTTCGGGGACACGATCCGCACGGCCTGGGCAAAATCGCGTACCTCGGTCACCATGTGGTACGTGTCCAGCAGCACGTAGAGGTTGGGATGATCGGCCAGTTCCGTCAGGCGCATGACCTGCTGCGGAGTGTTGACCAGATGGGTGCGGAAATGGCTCATCGGCTCGATGACGAGCTTGAGCCCGGCGCGGCGGGAGTGTTCGGCGAGGACGTGCAGATTCCCGGCCGTACGCGGCAATTCGTCGGGCGGCGGTACGCGGCGCATGACCCGGCCGGGATGAGCGTAGATGGCCCCGCAATACGCGATGGCCCCGGCCTCGCCGGCGAGGTCGATCTGGCGGCGGTGCCAATCGAGTCCGAGCTTGCGGTTGGCCGGGTCGTCGTCGGAGATATCGCACTCCATGGGCCACGCGCCACCCGGCCCCATGGTGAACTCCATCCCGGCCGACCGGGCATGTTGCCGCGTGAGGCGTGGCGTGAAGGGGACGTCGTCGCCGATGGCGATTTCGAGGCACTCGAGGCCGAGTCCCGCGGCATGATCCAGGAGACGGACGGTCTGGTCGCTCCAGCGGTCGATCCAGAGGTAGATGTGGGCGCCGAACTTGAAACGCATGGAGGAATGGTAAGGGATGCAGGCATCGGATGGGAGAGCGGAGAGATCGGCCGGCTGGTTCTGGCCGATGCAGAAGTTATCCGCAGATTTGCCGGATTGGCGCGGCGCGGATCGATTGGGACGTTATCCGTGTCCATTGAGGCGTACTCGGCCGAGCGTTATCGAGGCGCACTCTTCAAGCGGTCGAATCGTGTTTCACTTGGCTTCGGCTCTCACATAGATGTGCCGAGGGGCACGGGGGAAGAACTTGAAGAGGGCCGGGCAGAGCCAGCCTTCCATATTGAATTGCTCGTTGTAGTACCAATTGCCGCCATCTTGTTCGCGCCGGAGGTCCAGACGGAACTGGCTCCCGGGAAAGGGCCGCTGGGAGAAAATGAGACGGACGCTTTTGTCGGAGCCGGGGATGCCGGCGACCATTTTGTCGATCATGGCGGGAATGCCCTGCACGAAGGGCTCGCCCTTGAGATGCAGGGCCGGTTCGTCAAACCGCCAGACCGAGCCGGAACGATAGGGCTCGATGACCAGAAGGGCGTTGCCGGCCGAGACCAGCTTGTATTCCACGCCGGCCGAGATGGCGGCACAGAGAAGAACGGCCGGGCCGAGGAACCGGCCGGCGGGGTTTCTGCGCAACCGCCCAAATGGGAGGAGAAGAAGAAACGGAACGAAGATGAGGCTGCCGAGAAAAGGCGTGCGAGTGAGGCTGAAGAGGATGAAGTATCCGGCCGAGGCGAGGGCGGCGATGAAGAGGCCGACGGCGCAATCCGCAACTTGGCCGCGGATGCAGCCGCGCAGCCAGATAACCAGGCCCACGGCGGCGCCAGCGAGCATGTAGAGTTCGATCTGGGTCATGGTTGGCACTTTCTACAAGTAGCCCGGCCGAGTTGACGCTCCACGGCGAAGAGGCCAGTCAATTGATCGTGCTGGAACGGCATCCTGAACTTCCGGAGCATCTTCAACTGTGCCCCAGGGTTGGTCAAGGGGAAGGGTTCCAGAGGAGAACGAGGGCGTATGACATAATCGGCGGCGTCCCGGTTCCATGCCGTCGATGCCGGATGCATGCCCGCTTCATTTTCGATCGGCAGATCTGCGGCTGCGGTGAAAAACATGTTCTCGACGGGAATGGTTGGGGAGTTGGGGACATAAACATAGTGGTTAGAGGCGGTTACGGTTTGCGGGGCGATTGCAGGGAGTCGGAAAAAGGAGGTCCTTTCAGGGTCCAAAAGGTGTCCCGTTGGGTCCGGCAACGAACGATGAAGGATGAACGATGAATGCTCGAATACGGAATGGGCTGGGCGGTCCAGAAAATGGCGAAATCCGGCGTGGTTCAAAGCGGGGTTACACTCGCGGGGACCAGAGATCACGACCGCGAAGCTGTATCTCCTGTGTTGTGCGGCAGTTACAAACGAAAACGACCGCATTGTCGCCGCGAGAAGTGTAGTGGTGCTGCGCGCTTGGCGCACTTTTCGCGCAGCGCGGCGCAGCGCAAAAGTCGGTTTCACGCCATGGGGATGTGATTTGCAAAAATGGAAGTTCTTCGGGGCGCGCAGCGCCGGCGCGCAATATCTAAGATCCAAGTCGTGGTTGGGTCAGGGGTTAGCCTCATTATTGGCGGCTTTTGGCATATGTCTTTGGTCGTTGCTTATGGTGTCAAGGAGTAGTCAATGGGCCGCAGTGCCGTCTTATTCGCTCGATTCGCCAGCGGCGAGCCCGTCTCATTCCCCCGTCGGATTCCCATGGCCGAATTGTCGGTCCAGGCGTGACCGACTCCCTGGCCGGAGACGGCTTCGCTGTCGAGTTCGTCGGGGGCGTTGGGGAGTACGGCTGGGAGAGACGGGAGAATGGCATGATACGTAGCTCGCATATTCTAGGTGCGTCCCCGTTCCATTCCCTGCTGAAGCACACCCTACGCGGTAGGTGGTGGGTCTTTACGGGGCCTCGATGAGGTTCATGTCGGCGAGCCAGCGGATGATTTGCCAGAAGAACACTGCAATCGCGACGAGCAATACAAGCACCCCAAACGAGACCCGTTTGGCCCACCACAACCCCGCATCGTCCGGCGATCGTGTCCGGTATGTCGTGAAATCCGCCGGGTCGAAGTCCAGGCCACATTTCGGGCAGCGGTGCGGATCTGTCTGCCAGCGCAGGTCGTGGCCACACTTGCGGCAGTAGATTTCACCGTTCCGGTTGATTGCCGCACCTGACATGCACCCATTGTCGCCCTTGGTGTGCCGGAAGGCAAGCGAGGGAGACTAAGCCACATACCCTACTCGACTCCCTCTACGCCGCCGTGGCCGGTGGCATGAATATGGGCGACAGATAATTCGCCGGATGGAAACACATGATAGCCGCAATGTTCGGTAAAGACCGCGACCAGCCGTCGTGGCCTGTCCTCGAGGAAGAACGCGTTTTCAAACCAGGCGAAGGAGCCATCTTGAAAACTGAGGCGCACGCCTTGTCCGGACGGGAAGTCGAACACCAGAAGATGATTCCGCTCCTCGCCACGCGTTTGCCGGATATGATCGCGGATAAGTTGCTCAAAGCCTTTTGGAATTGGCCACGCACCCATAGAGCCTCCAAGAAACGATGTTAGTGAGCACGGTGGGTCCACGACCCCTCCGCTGTATGGATGTACGTCCAGCCTTTCCTACAAGTGAGGCGGCCCCGCGCTGTCGCGGCGGTGGTCGGCTTGCCGCCCGCTCCGCGTAACTGAAAACGGGTCAGCGATCAATTCTCTCAATTTGCCTCCTGTGCCACGGTGTTTCTTGGTCTGCCGCGTGGCCTCAGGGTTGCCTGAAGGCCCATCTGTTCCACCACCTCCTTTTGCCAATCGTCGCCGCCAAAGGGTGTGCGGTTCACCTAATTCTCGGCATAGACGGGGTTGGATTAAGTGGATTAATTCATCGTTCTCCTTGTGAAGCGCGCTTGGCCTCAAGGCGGGCAGCTTCGACATCATCGCAACTCCAGCAGCCGAAGCGGCCGGACGCGGCGGCGATGTGCATGGCACGGGTCTTGAGCCAGCCAATCGAGGCTTCCTGAGAGCCATTATATCGTGGCGTCAGGGGCGGCGACAGCAAAGGTGTGACATGGTTGGCGGCGCGGCGTGACCAGAGCCCCGCGACTCACGGTGACGTGTGCGGAAAGAGCCGAGCTGGTGCTCGGCGTTCCCAGGATGATTCCGGCCGTTCCAGTATTTTTCGAGAAATTGGGCACGCGTTTGGCGGCCAGAGAATGACAGTCAAGAACTGATGGGATGACAGACAGGAATGTCTGCGGGATGACAGACAAGAATGTCTACGGGATGACAGACAGGAATGTCTGTCCTACCGAGGCCGTGAAGTGGGGGCGGTTGTCGGACGCGATCACCAGGGGCGGGTCGCAAATGGGCTGATGCAATAACATCCGGCTCACCGCCGTTGTAAGAATGGCAAGGTTCTCCCGGAAAGGCCCGGCCGGGGAGGTATTGTACACTGGAGCGGTAATGAGCCCTTTTGAAAGCAGTGCCATCCCGATACCCGAAACCGCCATCGACCGCGCGGTTTTCGGCAAGCTGGCGAAACTGGGCATCCAGCCGGCCAATCTCTGCTCGGACTCGGTCTTCGTCCGCCGTGTCTTTCTCGACATTATCGGAACCCTGCCCACGGCACAGGAAGCCAGGGATTTTCTGGCCGACAAGACCGCCGGCAAACGCCCGGCGCTGATCGACCGGCTGCTGGGGCGCAACGAGTTTGCGGATTACTGGGCGATGAAGTGGAGCGACCTGCTGCGGGTCAAGGCGGAGTTCCCCATCAACCTCTGGCCCAACGCCGCCCAGGCCTACTACCACTGGATTCGCGCCTCACTTAGAGAAAACAAGCCTTATGACAGGTTCGTCAGGGAGATGCTCACGGCCAGCGGCAGCAACTTCCGCGCGGCACCGGTGAATTTCTATCGCGCGGTGCAGAACAAAGATCCCCAGGGCATCGCCCAGGCGGTGGCGCTGACATTCATGGGAATGCGGGCGGAGAACTGGCCGAAAGAGAGACTGGCGGGGATGGCGGGGTTCTTTTCGCTGGTCGGGTTCAAGTCGACGGCGGAATGGAAGGAAGAGATCGTCTTTTTCGACCGCGGCAAGGCCAAAGGCGGCGTAGCGCCGGCGGCCGTTTTTCCGGACGGAACCGTGGCGAAGCTGTCGCTGGACAAGGATCCGCGCGGAGTCTTCGCCGACTGGCTGATTGATGCGAACAACCCGTGGTTTGTGAAGAACATCGCCAACCGCGCCTGGGCGTGGTTGCAGGGCCGCGGCATCATTCACGAGCCGGACGACATCCGGCCGGACAATCCGCCGGTCAACCCCGAACTGTTGGCGCTGCTGGAGAAAGAACTGGTACTGGCCAAGTATGACCTCAAGCAGCTCTTCAAGGTGATTCTCAATTCGCGGACATATCAGCTTTCCTCCATTCCCGCGAGCAAGAACACCGACGGCGAGGCCAATTTCGCGTGGTATCCGCTGCGGCGTCTGGAAGCGGAAGTTCTGGCCGACGCGCTCTGTGGGATTACGGGAACAAGCGAGAAGTACACCAGCATGATTCCCGAGCCGTTCACGTACATCCCGGAGAACCAGCGCTCGATCGCCCTGCCGGATGGCAGCATCACCAGTCCGTTCCTGGAGATGTTCGGGCGGCCGCCGCGCGATACGGGCCTGGAGTCTGAGCGGAACAACCGCCCGACGGCGGACCAGCGGCTGCACATGCTGAATTCGAGCCATGTGCAGAAGAAGCTGGAACAAAGCAAGCTGCTGCAGCCCGCCGGGCTCCTCAGAAGCGGCAATCCGCGGGAGATGGTGGATAATATCTACCTGTCGCTGCTCTCGCGTTATCCGACCGACGAGGAACTGGTGGTCGTCAGCACGTATTCGCGATCCGGAATCGTGAGAGGACGCGAGGCCCTGGTGGATCTGGCCTGGGGACTGATGAACACGGCGGAGTTTCTCTATCGGCATTGACGTAGGGTGGGCACTGCCCACCATGTTTGACAGATGGTGTTCGGATGGTGGGCAGTGCCCACCCTACAGAACCAGGCGGAAATTGGTAGTTGATAGTTAACAGCGAGGTTCGAATCATGAACCATGACAGAATCAAGCGGGAGCATACGCTGGTTTCCAGGCGCGACATCGTGCGGTACGGAGCATCGGCCGCGGCCGGGTTCTGGCTGGTCGAGGGCCTGAGTCTGCCCGCATTCGCCGCGGTCCAGCCGGGCAAAGGCAAGGCCAAGGCGGTGATCCAGATCTGGCTGTGGGGCGGTCCGCCGCACCTGGACACGTTCGATCCCAAGCCGGACGCGGGCAATGACTACTGCGGCCCGCTGGCCAAGCCCATCGAGACCAACGTCAAGGGCATCCGGATATGCGAAATGTTGCCGGCGCTGGCGAAACAGGCGGACAAGTATGCGCTGATCCGCAGCATGAGCCACGGCGTGAACGCCCACGAGACGGCGTCATACCTGGTTCAGACGGGGCGTCAATCGGGCGACGGGATGGTCTATCCGTCCGTCGGCGCGGTGGTATCGCTCTTCAAGGGGTACGACGCCGGATACAAGGGGCTGGTTCCGCCCTACATCGTGCTCACCGAGCCGCAAGGCCGGTTCTCCGAGGCGGGGTTCCTGGGGGCCAAGTGCAAGCCCTTTGCCACCGGCGGCGATCCGGGCCAGGCGCGTTTCACGGTGGAAGGCGTGGCCGCCGAGGGCATTTCGGACGACCGCCAGCGCGCCCGCCGCGAATACCTGCAGAAACTGAACACCCTGGAACACGCCATGCAGGGCGATACCCGGCTGGTGGCATCGGCCAAGTGCGAACAGCAGGCGTACGACATGATTCTCGGCGATGGCAGCAAGATCTTCGATCCGGCGCAGGAGAAAAACGATCTGCGGGACCGCTACGGGCGGAACACCTTCGGGCAGGCCTGCCTCGTCGCCCGGCGGCTGGTCGAGCGCGGGGTTCCGTATGTCACCATCAACTTCAAAGGCTGGGACACACACAAGCAGAATTTCCAGACCATGCGACAGAAGCTGCCGCAACTGGACGGCGGCCTGGCGACGCTCGTGCAGGATCTGTCGGAGCGAGGTCTGCTCGACAGCACCATCGTCTGGTGCGGCGGCGAGTTCGGCCGCACGCCCAAGGTCCAGTGGGAACCGCCCTGGAGCGGCGGCCGGGGCCACTGGGGACAGGCCTTTTCCACGTTGATCGCCGGCGGCGGCTTCAAGGGCGGCCGGGTCGTCGGGGCCTCGGACAAGCGGGGCGAAGAGGTCAAGGAACGGCCCGTCCATCCGTGCGACCTGATCGCGGCCATTTACGAACAGCTCGGCATCGACCCCGAAGGCAAGCTGCCTCATCCGCAGGGCAAGGTGGTGGGCGTGATGCCGTCAGCGGCGGATGGCGTGACGACGGGTGGCAGGCTGAAGGAAATTGTGTGAAGCTGTAAGCGGTGATCGGTCATCAGTGATCGGTGGTTGCCGACACCGATCACGGATTACTGATCACCGATTGCCTCCACGGGAGACGTCTATGTGCCGATGCGTGAACGTACTTGGACTGGCGATCATCCTGGTGATGACGCCGATCACACTGGCCCAGCAGGTTGTCCCGCGGATCGGGTTTGCCTATCCGGCCGGCGGTCGGCAGGGAACCACTTTCCAGGTGGCGATTGGCGGCCAGTTCCTGGAGGGCAGCGCCGAAGTGCATTTTTCCGGCACAGGCGTGCGGGCCAAGGTACTCGAGCACACCCGGCCGCTGACGGTGGCACAGGCCGGCCTGCTCAGGGACAGGCTCAAGGAGCTGATGGAGAAACGGGTGGAGGCAATGCAGCCGGGTAACCAGCGCCCCTCGACCCGGCCCGCGTGGACGGACGCGGACATCAAGGAAATCACCGAGATCAGGAAGAAGCTTTCGACGTTCATTCCCAGGAACCAGGTCAATCCGGCCCTCGTCGAGACGGTCACGATCGAAGTGACCATTGCCGCAGATGCGGAACCGGGGGAGCGAGACATCCGCCTGCGGGGGCCGCTGGGACTGACGAATCCGCTCGTGTTCTGCGTGGGCCAGGTGCCGGAATTCAGCAGAAAGCTCGCGGTTGTCTACAGAGAGCCCAAGAACGGCCTGGGGCCGAACATTCCGCCGCCCGAGCCCGATCTGAACATCACGCTGCCGGCGACCGTGAACGGACAGATCATGCCGGGCGCCGTGAACCGATTCCACTTCAAGGCCAGCAAAGGCCAGCGGCTGGTGGCCGCCGTCAGCGCGCGGGCGCTGATTCCCTATCTCCCGGACGCCGTCCCGGGATGGTTCCAGGCGACGCTGACGCTCTACGACGCCAAGGGAAATGAACTGGCTTACGCGGACGACTATCGTTTCAATCCCGATCCGGTGCTGTTCTACGAAATCCCCAATGACGGCGAGTATGTGGCGGAGATCCGCGACTCCATCTACCGCGGCCGGGAGGATTTCGTCTACCGCATCACCCTGGGCGAACTGCCGTTCGTGACGAGCATCTTCCCCCTCGGCGGCCGGGCCGGGGCTCAGACGCCGGTCGACCTCAAAGGCTGGAATCTTCCCGTGTCCAGGCTGGCGCAGGATGCCCGGGACAAGGGACGCGGAATCATGCAGATCTCGGTGCGCAAGGGGGACTGCATCTCCAACCGAGTCCCCTTTTCTGTGGACGTGCTTCCGGAATGCAACGAGCTGGAACCCAACGACCTGCCGGCCACGGCACAGCCGGTGACGCTTCCGGTGATCGTGAACGGGCGCATCAACAAGCCCGGCGACATCGACGTGTTTCGCTTCGAGGGCCGGGCCGGCGACGACATTGTCGCGGAAACCTATGCCCGCAGGCTCAACTCCCCGCTGGATTCGACGCTCACCCTCACCGATGCGGCCGGCAGGCAACTGGCGTTCAACGACGATCACGAAGACAAGGGTTCGGGCCTGAACACGCACCACGCCGACTCCTGGCTGCGCGCGACCCTGCCGGCGAGCGGGACTTACTACATTCACGTCGCCGAAGCGCAGAACAGCGGCGGCGAGGAATACGCCTACCGCCTGCGCATCAGCCCGCCCCGGCCCGACTTCGAATTGCGGGTGACCCCCTCGAGCATCAACGCCCGCGGCGGCACGAACGTGCCCCTCACCGTGTACGCCCTGCGGAAAGACGGGTTCTCCGGCGAGATCTCCCTGAGTTTGAAGGATGCGCCCGCGGGAACGTCGCTCGCCGGCGCCAAGATCCCGGCCAATCAGGATCTGGTGCGGCTCACGCTCGCGGCCCCGGCAACGCCCCTGGAGACCACCCTCCAGCTCGAAGGCCGGGCAATGGTCCAAGGACACGAAGTTGTCCGCCAAGCGGTGCCGGCCGAGAACATGATGCAGGCCTTCGCCTACCGG
>JBEKVL010000325.1:0-13070 GCA_049514055.1 Tepidisphaeraceae bacterium
CTTCGTGTCGTATCCTGGGGTCGCGTGGCCGGACGCCCAATTTTGGAGTGGGGCGGCTCGACGCCGCTTTTCGATGTGCGTTGGGCTGGCGTTGGTCGTTCGAATCGGAACGAAGAAGCGAAGAACGAGGCCGACTTGCCGCTGCCCGGCTTCCCTGGCGCCATTACGCGGGTGGTGACGGGGATGAAAAGGCGGTGTCAAGCCACCGCACTCCGCAAGGCGAGTACGCCTGACCAGCAGCGGCAACTGGCAACTGGTCCCCCGCACTCGTATGCTTCCCGCAATGGACCTCTTCGCCGAGTCGCGACAGAAGAACCTTGACCGGGTGGCGCCGCTGGCGGTGCGGATGCGGCCGCGGACGCTGGATGAATTTGTCGGGCAGCAGCATTTCCTCGGCCCGGGCAAACTGCTGCGACGGATGCTCGAGGCCGACCGGCTCTCGTCGGCCATCTTCTATGGCCCGCCGGGCACGGGCAAAACCACGCTGGCGCAGGTCATCGCACTGCAAACCCGCTGCCATTTCGAGCAGCTCAACGCGGCGGCAGTGGGCGTCAAGGAAGTCCGGGCCATCCTCGACGATGCCCGCGACCGGCTTTCCTCGGGCGGCGGGCGAACCGTGCTGTTCCTCGACGAGATCCACCGCTTCAACCGCGCTCAGCAGGATATCCTGCTGCCGGATGTGGAGAACGGGCTCATTCTGCTGATCGGGGCCACCACCGAGAACCCGTTTTTCTCGGTCAACTCGCCGCTGGTCTCGCGCAGCGGCATCTTCCAGTTCACGGCGCTCTCGGAAGCGGACATCTGCCTGCTGCTGCAACGGGCCCTGGCGGACAAGGAACGCGGGCTGGGACGGATGAACCTGGAAGTGGAACCGGCCGCCATTGAGCACTGGGCCAGGACCTGCGACGGCGATGCGCGGCGGGCGCTGACGGGCCTCGAGGTGGCCGCTCTTTCACTGGCGGCCGAGGGCACAACGTCCGATAAGTCGAAGCAGCCGGATCGTTTGCGGATCACGCTGGAAGTGGCGGAACAGTCCATCCAGCGGAAGGCGATCGTCTACGATGCCGCCGGCGACGAGCACTACGACGCGGCCAGCGCGCTGATCAAATCCATGCGCGGCAGTGATCCCGATGCGGCCGTCTACTGGGTCGCCAAGATGCTCGAGGCCGGGGAAGACCCGCGTTTTATCGCCCGGCGCATCGCCATCCTGGCCAGCGAGGACATCGGCAACGCCGATCCCCGGGCCATCATGGTCGCGGCGGCAGCCTATGATATTGTGGAAAGGATTGGCATGCCGGAGTGCCAACTGACTCTCGCGCAGGCCGCCATCTACATGGCGACCACGCCCAAGTCCAACGCCTCGGCGAAGGCGATCTGGGCCGCCATGGCCGACGTTCGCGAAGGCCGGACCATTCCCGTACCCAAACATCTGCGGGATACGCACTACGCGGGGGCCGAGCGGCTGGGCCACGGCGAGAGCTACCAGTATCCGCACGATTCCGACAAGGGTTATGTGGCGCAGGAGTATCTGGGTGTCGATAAGACCTACTATACGCCCGTGGATCGCGGCTACGAGGCGGCCATAGGCCGCTATCTCCAGTGGCTCAAAGGAACAACGCCCCCCGCCGACGATCCCGCGTCGGGCGTGTCTGATAAGAAGAAGAATGGCAACGCCATGTAGCCGCGAGCGCCGATCGCGGGAGACGGCGATGGGCCTGTGGCCGCGATCGGTGATTGCGGGAGACCGCGATGAGCCATCGCGGCAACAGATTCGAAGCTGGAGGCCGCCAATGTCTGAAGACAACCAGAAAACCATCATCCGCAAATCGCTTCGCGAGAAGCTGGCAACACTGACCCCCGAGCAGCGGCACATCAAATCACACGCCGCCTGTTCGCTTCTGCTGGCCAGCCCCGAATTTCAGGCTGCCGGTGTCATCATGATCTATCTGTCGACGCCCAGCGAGGTGGACACCGCGCCGATTGCCCTCAAGGCCTGGCAGCAGGGCAAGACGATCCTGGCGCCGAGGGTGAACTGGCACCAGCGGCGCATGCTCCCGGTCGAGATCGCCTCGCTCACCTCGGGACTCACCATCAGCGGTCCGGGCATCCGCGAGCCGGTCTCGGGCAATCCGAGCCCCCTCAACCTCATCGACCTCGTCATCGTTCCCGGCGTCGGCTTTACGCGCTCCGGGCATCGTATTGGCCGGGGCATGGGGTTCTACGACCGCTTTCTGGCCCAGGACGAGTTCATGGGCCTCAATTGCGGCCTGGCATTCGAGGAGCAGATCGTCGAAAACCTGCCCGTGCTTGACCACGATGTCCCGCTGGGTATGCTGGTCACGGATCGCGGTGTCTGGCGCTGGTCGCCAGATCTCATTCGTACCTGAGCCGCGGTCGGTGTTTGCGAGAACAGGAGGTTCTCATGCGTCGTCGGAGACGATCCAGCCGCTGGCTTGCCCTTGTCGTTGCAGTTGCCACCGTTTCGGGTGCTTCATTCACGATCTACCGTCTGCATGCCTCGGGTGCTACCCCCACTCCGCTGGTTGCGGTCGATGCTCAGCCCGTGGCCCATGATCCGCCACCGGTCAAGGTTCAGGAGAACCCGCTTCGCCAGCCACTGTATACCGGCAAGGTGCTGCTAGTCATGACGCAGACCCCCGGTGAATCGGCGCCGGCCGCCGCCCAAGCAGTCCCGGCAATCCCGGTTCCGGCCAGGCCTCAGCCCCCGGCCGTGCCTGTGGCCGCTCCGGCCACGAGACCCGCCATTCCGGCCGTCGAACTGCCCGCCACGCGCCCCGCGCAGACTGCCGTGACCCCGGTCACCCGCCCGGCCGGACCCGTTGCCGTCAGGCCCGCGACGCTCCCGAGCAATCTCACCGGCAATACCCTGGTCGACGCTCGCGTTCTGGTTGATGCGGGCCAGCCGCTGCCGGCCCGCGGCCTGCTGAACGAAGCGCTCCGCGCCGACAAACTCAGCGAGGCCGATGCCGCTGCCGCCAGGACGCTGTTGGGTTCGCTCAACCAGGACCTGATTTTCGGCCGCAAGTTCTTCGCGGACGATCCGTTTCAGGCAAGCTACACCGTGCAATTTGGCGACCGGCTCCAGAAAGTGGCCCAGACGAACGACATCACCTGGGAATTCCTCTGTCGCCTCAACGGCATCGCCGACCCGAAGCGGGTGCGGGCCGGACAGACGATCAAGATCGTCAAAGGCCCGTTCCACGCGTTGGTGACCAAGAGCAAGTTCACGATGGACCTCTACCTCGGCTCGCCCGGCGAGGCCGGCTCGCTCTACGTCACGACGTACCCCGTGGGCCTGGGCAAGGACGACTCGACCCCGCCGGGCACGTGGATGGTCGATCCGCAGCGTAAGCTCAGGAAGCCGACGTACTACAGTCCGCGCGGCGAGGGCGTCATCCCGGCCGGCGACCCGCGCAATCCGCTGGGCGACTGCTGGATCGGCCTGAGCGGGGTCGACGGCCAGGCCATCGGCAAGCTGTCCTATGGCATCCACGGCACGATCGATCCCGACAGCATCGGCAAGATGGAATCGATGGGCTGCATCCGTATGCGCAACGATGATGTGGCGCTGGTCTTCGAGTTGCTGCTCGAGGGCAAGAGCACGGTGATCGTGAAGGAATGAGTGTTTTTCATCGGGCGTTGAGCACGCGGTCGGCCGCTCCAGAGAATTCGTCATTTCATCCCCCCGACGCTTGGCCGGACAGGCCAGTTCAGTAGAATGCGCGCCTGTCGCCCACCTGCGGTTCGGGTGCGGCGGTACACTGCATCGCCACACGGATTCCGGCCAAGCCATCGAGGATGACATGACAACCCAGTCACTCCAGCAGCCGTCGAGTGCGCCCGCCGAGGCGCAGAAGAAGAAGCCCGCCGCCATTCGCGTTTCGCCGCGGCTCGTCGAACTGGCCGGGAAACCAGGCCAGGAGGCGCTGGACGCCATGGCGACGACGCCGGCCGGACTCGCCGCCGAAACCGCGGCCGCCCTGCTCGAGAAGCACGGTCCCAACGCTGTGGGCATGGAGACATCCGCCACCTGGCTTCGGCTGCTGTTGCACGCCTGCCTCAATCCGCTGGTGATCCTGCTGCTGGTCCTGGCCACCGTTTCCTTCGCCACGGGCGACAACCGCGCCGGGATCGTGATGGCCCTGATGGTGGTGCTGGGCGTGGTGTTGCGGCTGGTGCAGGAGGCGAAGGCCGACGCGGCCGCCGCCAAGCTCAAGGCCATGATCCGCGTGACTGCCACGGTAATCCGCGACGGTCAGCAGCGCGAGCTGCCCTTGGGCGACCTGGTCCCCGGCGACATCGTGAAGCTGGCCGCCGGCGACATGATTCCGGCCGACGTCCGCATTCTCTCCTGCAAGGATCTGTTCATCATCCAGTCGAGCCTCACCGGCGAGTCCTTCCCGGTCGAGAAATATGAGACGCCCGACACCCTCCCCGGCAAGGCGCCGCTGGAACTGCGCAATGTCTGTTTCCTGGGGACCAGCGTCGAGAGCGGCTCGGCGACGGCCCTGGTCGTGGAAACCGGCCGCGGCACCTATCTCGGCGGCATGGCCGGCTCGCTGGCACGGCAGGTGACACAGACCAGCTTCGACAGGGGCGTCAGCCAGTTCACCTGGCTGATGATCCGCTTCATCGTCGTGATGGTGCCGCTGGTCTTCGTCATCAACGGCATCTTCAAGCACAACTGGGTGGAAGCGTTCTTCTTCTCGGTGGCCGTCGCCGTGGGCCTGACGCCGGAAATGCTGCCCATGATCGTCACCGTCTGCCTCAGCAAGGGCGCCATGGCCATGTCGCGCAAGAAGGTGATCGTCAAGCGGCTCAACTCGATCCAGAACCTCGGCGCCATGGACGTGCTCTGCACCGACAAGACCGGTACGCTCACCATGGACCACGTCATCCTCGAGCACCACTGCGACGTGGTGCGGAGCGAGGACAACACCGTGCTGGTGCTGGCCTTTCTCAACAGCCACTTCCAGACGGGGTTGCGCAACGTGCTCGATCGCGCCGTGCTCCAGCACACCGAAGTGTATCAGCTCGCCCCGATCGAGCAGTTCCGCAAGGTGGACGAGATCCCCTTCGACTTCGTGCGCAAGATGATGTCCGTGGTCGTGCAGACGCCCGAGGGCAAGCATCGGCTGATCTGCAAGGGCGCTCCCGAGGTGGTCTACGACCGTTGCACCCAGTTCGAGCTTGATGGCGAAATCTACCCCATGGAACAGGTCATCCTCGACGACCTCAAGGAGGAATACGACCAGCTTTCGACCGACGGTTTCCGCGTGCTTGCCATCGCCTACCGCGACTTCGACCCCAAGGCCGTTTTCTCCAGGGATGACGAACAGGGCCTCATTCTCAAGGGCTACATCGCGTTTCTCGACCCGCCCAAGGAGACCACCGCGCCGGCCATCGCCGCGCTTCAGAAGCACGGCGTCGCCGTCAAAGTCCTCACCGGCGACAACGAGCTGGTCAGCCGGAAGATCTGCAGGGAAGTGCAGTTGCCGGTCGATATTGTCCTCACCGGCCCGAAGATCGAACCCATGACCGACGCGGAACTGGCCGACGCGGCCGAAAAGACCGCCTTGTTCGTGCGGCTCTCGCCCGCGCACAAGCAGCGGATCATCAAAGCGCTGCAGTCCCGCGGCCATGTCGTGGGGTTCATGGGCGACGGCATCAACGACGCCCCCGCCCTGCGGGCCGCCGACGTGGGGATATCCGTCGACTCGGCCGTGGACATTGCCAAGGAGTCGGCCGACGCGATCCTGCTGGAGAAGAGCCTCATGGTGCTCGAGGAAGGCGTGCTCGAAGGCCGAAAGGTGTTCGCCAACATCGTCAAGTACATACGCATGGGTGCCAGCTCCAACTTCGGCAACATGTTCAGCGTGCTCGGGGCCAGTGTCTTCCTCCCCTTCATGCCCATGGCTCCCATCCAGCTCCTGACCAACAACCTGCTTTACGATTTCTCCCAGGTTCCCATCCCCACCGACGACGTGGATCCGGACCAGATCGCCAAACCCCGGCCCTGGTCCATCCGCGAGATCCAGCGCTTCATCCTCTTCATCGGCCCGACCAGCTCGGTTTTCGACTACGCAACCTACGGGATCATGTGGTTCATCTTCCACTGCAGCAACCTGGCGCTGAAGGCGCCAGTGGAACTTGCCGCGCGTTTCAGCGGCGCCGTTGAACCGGACAAAACCTATGCGGCCGCGCTCTTCCAGACGGCCTGGTTCGTCGAATCGCTCATCACCCAGACGCTGATCATTCACATCATCCGCACCAACCGGATTCCCTTCCTCCAGAGCCGCGCGAGCTGGCCGCTGATCGTGACGACAGTAATCATCATGGTCGCCGGCCTATGGCTGCCTTCAACCATGATCGGCGCCTGGCTCGGCTTCGTGCCGCTCCCCGGCCTCTACTGGCCTCTCCTGCTGGCCATGCTGCTGTGCTACGTGCTGCTGACGCAGGGCGTGAAGCAGTACCTGATGAAGAAGGCCTGGATGTGAGGTCGCCCCTCCGGGGCTCATGAAACACCGACGCCAGTTTCCCCATGGCTTACGCCATGGGCTAACCTGTATCGCCCTTCCAGGGCTGAAGACAAACGGCGATCGAACGCTTGCTTACCGTAGAAACGTCAACACCAATCCCCCCGCAAACAGCACGATCAACAGGCAGATCACGAAGATCGTGACCATCGACCAGGGCGACGACATCGGCGGCTCGTCCACCATCTCGCCGCAATGGTGGCAGCGATCCGCCTCCTCGGTGATCATCTTGCGGCAATGGGGACACGGCAACAGATCGGGCTGGTCGTGGTCGCTCATCTCCTCCGGCTCGGGACCTTCGGGATCGAACTCGGGATCGGATTGGGGTTGTTCTGTAGACATAGCTAGTTCATCGCATTCGGGAATTTGGCGAGTATCAGCGCCGCCGTCATGCTGAGCGTACTCGCGAAGCATCTGGCTTCGGACTTCATGGCCAGATCCTTCGCGAGTACGCTCAGGATGACTCTGTGTAGTCCGCATCTGGCTTCCGAAATGACCGTCACACGCGGTCACAATCACCCTCTCAACGAATGGTGATCTTCAACGAATCTCCCGCATTAAGCGCGATCTCCGGGTCGACGCAGCCTGCCCTGCTTGAGGTCCAGTGCGCAGGCCTGCCCTTTCTCGCTCAACTCCTGCGAGTAGCTGCCCCAGCCCTCGGCCGCCGTAAACGCGGCCTTGAATGCCCGCGGGTTCAGCCTCGGGGCGAAACCGATGCTGCCTTTGGGTCCGTGATATTCAAATCCGCACAGCGTGACGAACAGCCCGTAAGCCGCCATGGCCCGGGCGTAATGGTCGCCGCACTCGACCTCGTTGTACGGGTTGCGGCGCAACGGATGATACCGGTCGTGGATCGTCCGCGCGATCGCCAGTCCCTCGGTCAGCATCCCCTCGCCGATCATGTGCCAGGCGGCCTGGTACTCGAAGCCCGTCATACATTCGTTAAAATACATGGCCGACCATGCCGACGGATGGTTCTTGAACTCCACCGACTGCCCGAACGGGTGCGTGACCATCAGCAACCCGCCTTCGCCGGCCATGGCGTACCACCGCCCGGGTTTGTGGGCCGCGCGATATGGTCCGACATCCGGCGTGTAGCTGTATTGCCACAGCGAGGCCAGGGCCTTGCGGACGTGTTCCTGCGGCAGAATACGCCCCAGGTTCACCTGCTGCGACCAGGCGTCGGCGAAGACCTGATCGATGTCGCAGCCGTAGTAGGCGCCGACGGCCGCCAGATGCTGTTTGTCCGGTACCTGGATGAAATACTGATAGTCTTCCTTCCAGGTCAGCTCGTCCAGCTTCCTGCAGCCGACATCGAAGATGCCGCGGCAGGTCTTGGCGAAATCGGCGTCGCCGGCCTCGGTGGCCATTTCCCCGGCCGCCCGCAGGCTGGCCAGATACATGCCCGAAAGCCACGGTGAATAACCGAACCAGTCGGCATCCAGCGTGTTCCACTGTGGGCCTTCGAGCACACCGTCGTTGTTCCCGTCCTTGGTGATGAGATACTCGACCGCCTTTCTCACTTTCGGCCAGACGGACTTGAGCCAGTCACTGTTTGGCGACATCTGGTGCTCGCGGTAGCAGCGGAGGATCGTTCCGGCCTGGCCGTCGATGGCCGGGCCGCGGTTGAGTTCGCCCCGGTGGCCGATGCAGCCGGTCTTCTCGTCAAAGCCCACGCCCAGGTCCACGCGCTGCCGGGTGTCCCGCTCCAGGTCGGGGAAGAGCCGGGCCACCGCCTGGGCATACTGCCAGACGTGCGTGCAGGTGCCTTCGCAGCAGCCGACGCCTTCCCATCCATAGAACCGGCCGTCGCCCAGGCGGAAGCAGGTGGACGTCGCCAGGATCGACGTGTTCAGGTGAACCCGGTCCAGGAACCAGTAAGGCAACGTCGAGTCATACCAGGTGCTGCGCCAGAGCTGCGTGCCCGCGTAGAGCGCGTCGAGCCGCTCGACGATGTGGCTGGCCACGGCGGCGGCCGTGCCGAATTTCTTCGCATACCACCGGCCGTCGTGGCTCGGCAGTTTCGGGAGCGCCAGGTTCGGGAAACACCAGGCGACGATGAAGGTCACGACCACTTCCCTGCCGGCGGCGATGCCGACCTTACGTGCCACCGCGCCGACCAGCTTCAGCCCGATGGGCCGCGTGGCCGAGTCCCTGGCGCCGTCGGCGGCCGGCGTATCGAACAGTCCCAGCGGCAGAAGCTGATCGGGCAGCATGGGCGAGCCGCGGACGCCCTCGACGCCCGCGCACGCCAGGCAAAGCGTGCCGTAGTCGTGCCGCTTGTCCAGCGGGGCGTCCGGCCCGCCCGGGCTGTCGCTGAAGACGATCTGGTCGACACCGATGTTGCCCCAGGCACCGGTTTCGTTGTCTACGATCTGGATCTGTCCCGTCCTGCCCTGCAATTGCCGCGTGTCGAAAGAGGCCGGCCCCATGTGGTTGTCGTTCTTGCCGGTCGCCGACGCCACCACCTTGTTCTCAACCAGCAGGTTCACGCACGTCTTGCCGGGGTGGTTTCCCCCGCCGATCAGGAAGTTGATGTAGTTGCGCTCGATGGTGAACGCCTTGGACGTCAGCGTGCCGATATGTTTGTCGCCTCCGGCCACGTCCTCGCCGTTGCTCGTGTTGTGGCTGTTGACCAGCCGCTTGCCCACCGCCCCGACGTCTCCCTGATAATCGGGCATTTTCGCTTTCTCGACAGGCCCGCTGCCGAACGCCGTCCCCGTTGTCGTCCAGCCTTCGTACGTCTCTTTCTCGAAGTCCTCGAAGACGATGTCGGGCCGGGTCGATGGTTTGGCGGCCTCGGGCATCGCTTCCATGCTGCACTCGACCGCCACCAGCTTCTCGCTGCGCAGGATCCGATTGCGGCGCATGGCCATCTGCGGTCCGGTCGTGTACAGCCCGACGGGGTTCTCGATCCAGCCGGCCAATTCCGCCTCGATCGGCGCATCCGACGTGTTCCTGATCGTATAACGCAGCACCGTCGCCGGCAGCGACGAGTCGTCCGTGTTCAGCGGGATATACGGCGAGAACGCCTCGAGCGTGATGGCCGCCGGGCATTCGGCGTCCTTGTAGGTCACGGTCCCGATCGGGTATTCGCCGCGGAATCGCACGTCCGCAAAGCCGCGTTTGTCCAGCGGGCGCATCTGCGTCTTGCCGCCGGCCGTCACGCGCACCGCGAAGCCCTGTTCCAGCGGTGAGGCCGCCGCCATCGGCTTGGCGTAGTGCCCGTCGCCCGTGCCGATGTGCTTGTTGAAGATGTCCCAGTGCCAGAGCTGCCCTTCGCCGCCGAGGTACACATGCCCCGCCCCGATCCCGCCGACCGGCATGCCGATCTTCTCCAGTTCCGGCCCGGTCCACACTTCCGGCGTACCCCGCGCCGTCAGCGATGCCACCCACTCCGGCCGCAGCTTCTTGTCCGCCGGCACGAGTTTGGCGAAATCCTCCTCGACAAACGGCCCGGCGTAAGCCGGCAACGCCGGCGCCATGGCCGCCGCCGCGGCCACGGAAAGCGCCTGCAACACATTTCTACGGGAAGGTGCGGGAGAGCAGTCGCACGAACCAGGGCAACACGGTTCGGATTTCCGGTCTTGAGGCACGGTTTCTCCTTTTTCGCGCTGGGCGATCTCTGGCCCGCAGTATCCGGCGATTGCCGCGGACGATCAAGCGGAAAAACCGGGAGAATGCCCCAACTCACGGCAAACGGGCGCGAAGCGCCTTTATGCTCTCTTCCGTGTCTTTCAGGAGTTTGGCCAATACCCGCTTGTCGTTCTGGTTCTTCGCCTCTGCCTGGCGCTTGCGAAGCTTCCGAGCTTCGATCTCCAGCCGCTCAATCTCAGCGATGTTGTCGGCTTCGGGGTTGTAGATACTACTCATATAGTCGCTCCATCTCGGCCGATACCCGCAAATAACATAACCGCCCCTCCAATCACGGGCAAACGAAATGCGCTGGTCGTACCGCTCTTGAACTCTTGGACCTTTGAACCCTTAAACCCTCGATCGTTGGATCGCCTTGGCCGGCACCCCCACCACCGTCGTTTCCGCCGACACGTCTTCCAGCACGACTGCCCCGGCCCCGACAACGGCCCCGGCCCCGACTCTCAGGCATGGCAGCACCTTCGCCCCGAGTGCAACAAATGCCCCGGTCTCCACGGTCACCCGCCCCGCCAGAATTGCCCCCGGCGCCACATGCACGCCTTCTCCCACGATGCACTCATGATCGATGATTGAACCGGAATTGAGCACGGCCGAATCGCCGATGGCCGCATCCGTCCCGACGATCACGCCCGCCGCGATGCAGACATTGACGCCCAACTTCGCCGTCGCCGCAACGATGGCGGATGGGTGGATGGCATTGATCAGTTCCATGCCGGCCTCCCGCACAAGCCGGGCATAGGACATGCGTGTGCGATTGTCGCCGATGGCCACGATCGCCGCGCCAATCCCCTGTTTCCGCAGTCGCGGGAGGAGGTTGACCGACCCAAGAATGGGCAGCCCGCCCACAACCTGCCCATGGCGCGTGACGTCCGCATCGAGAAACCCCGTCGGCTCATAACGGCCGGCCGCGCCGATGATGTCCAGCACCACCCGTCCATGTCCGCCCGCGCCGATGATGACCACTTTGTCCAGCATAAGGTTGACCGCCGCCAATGTACCACGCCTGCGATGGGAATCCGATACTGGCGGCGGCGGAATTCCGCAACCCGAAACTCGAATGACGAACCAAACCCGAAGCACGAATGACGAATGCCGGTAGTGGTTCGCCACTTCGGTCATTCGTCATTGTTCATTCGGACTTCTTTCGGAATTCGGGTTTCGGAATTCGGATTTCGCCAGTCATCTTCGGCTTATCACTTTCCACGTCCCGCCCTGACCGCTTCCACGAACGCCTTGGCGCTGGCCGCGATTCCTGCCCAGTCCGACTTGGCCAGTGCCTCCTTCCCCACCAGCGACGACCCGGCGCCGACGAACACCGCGCCGGCCTTGATCCACTCGCCGGCGTTCTTCGCATCGACACCGCCGGTCGGCGTCAGCCTCAGTTGCGGCAGTGGCGCGAGAATGTCCCGGAAATACCCCGGCCCGAGCATCGTCGACGGAAACACCTTCACCACATCCGCGCCATTGGACCACGCGTTAAGTATCTCCGTCGGGGTGAATGCCCCCGGCACGGCGATCTTGCTATACCGCTTGGCCGTCGCCACCACCTCGGGGATGAAGCACGGCGAAAGAATGAACTGCGCCCCCGCGTGAATGGCCGCCGTGCAGGTGGCCCCATCCAGAACCGTGCCCACGCCGATCACCGCCCGATCCCCATATTTGTCGGCCAGCATCTCGATGCCCGAGATCGCCTTGGGCGTGCTCATCGTCACTTCCACGCCCACGACGCCGCCCGCCAGCAACGCCTCGGTGATATCACAAAGCTGCGCCGTGGACTGCGCCCGGATCACCGCGACGACGCCGCACTCGCAAAGCGCTGCCATATTCTGTTCTTTGTTACGAGCCATGGGGAGTTTTTACCGCAATGAGCGGCGGCGTGAAAGGGCAGTTCCCGCCTGACAACCGGCGTAAGCTCGGGCATACTGTGCGTCCAAGACTTGCAAAATGGTGGCGACGATGCCTGCAAAGAGACGCCAAACCTGGGAGAACTATCGCAACCGACGCTGGCTGCTGTGTGTGGCATTCATCGGATGCTTGCCCGGTGTCATGGCGCTGGGGCTGTCACTGCGGTGGCTCACTGGCTCTCAGAACGCCGTGGGAATCATCATACCGTGTTGGATGGCGTTCTTCCTATTTGCCGTCATTCGTATGAACAGCTTCCCTTGCCCGCGATGTGGAAAGCCGTTCTTCCATACGACTTTCGTTCAGAACCCGCTGACACAGTGGTGCATGCACTGCAGTTGGCCAAAATGGTCTTGGCCAGCCAAGACCAGACCGCCTTATACCCCGTAGCGGGCCGCTATTACAGCGAGTGATCCCGAAGTCCCGTAAGTCCGCAATGCGGACGCCGTTGGCGTGAACGGCGGTCCATCGCTGTTGCCTTGTCCCCCATTTTGCCTTTTACCTTCGGCCCCCCGATCACGCCTGCACCGTCACCGATTTCCCCGTGCTTGGCGACTTGTACGTGATCGACACCGGAACCCAGCCGCTGACCACATTGCCGCCGACCTTGATCGTGCCTTCGTACCCGCTGCCCAGCTTCCATGGCTGGGCGAACGTCGGCGAAAGCCGGCTGGGCGCGAAGAGCTTGCTGACATTGTCGGCATCGCCGTCGGCGATCCGCTGCAGCATGGTCGCGTAGAGCGATTCGGCGCCGTCGTGGGCCAGCACATCCAGGGTCGAGCCGAAGTCCATGCGGAATGTCTCGTCGGCCGTCAGGGCATGCGCGGCCGTGCTCAGGTCGGAGGCGACGAACGCCAGCGAGAACTTCGAGCGGGCGGCGAAATTGACGTCCGTCATGATGTCGTCGGCCGGGTCGATCGCCACCATCCGGTTTACCCCGCCGCTGATGTCGGCCGC
>JBEKVL010000326.1:0-7131 GCA_049514055.1 Tepidisphaeraceae bacterium
CAACAGCATGTCGGACTCCTTTCCGATGCGCAGATTCGCTATCCGCGAACATCGGCAGGAGTCCGATCCTTTTTACACAATCATGCTGGAAGACAGCAGGCAAAAGTGGCAAAAGTCGAGCTCAGAGCCTGTGAATAAATTGACTTTGACCCTCGATATTTGCCTGAAAATGCGGTTTTTCCGGTCGTTTTTTCGATTTATTCACAAACTCTCAGGTCTCGGAATCCAGAAGTGGTCGAGGCGGCTGCCGACATGCGAGGCAACCCGGAGGGCTTTCAATTTGGGTAGCTGTGACCAAGGAAGGGGGACATCCCCTTCATCGACTGCGCTCTGGCATTATCCCCTGTTTCGTTCCTCATGCTTGCCGTGACAGACGCCGCCCCGCGGGAACGTCATCCCACGGCTTGATCTTCGCCAGCGCGCCGGCGAGGGAATCCCTGGCCTTGGCCGCGTCGTAGTCTGTTTGCAGCCCCGTCCAGAATCACTCGGACATGCCGAAGAAGCGCGAGAGCCGCAGGCCGGTATCGACGGTGACCGCGCGCGTGCCGGCCACGATCTCGCCGATGCGCCGTTGCGGCACGCCGATTTCCTTGGCCAGCCGGTACTGGGTGACGTCCATGGGCTTGAGGAACTCCTCCAGGAGGATTTCGCCGGGGTGCGGATAGGGAACCTTGCGCATGATGTTGCTCCGTCAAACGTTAGTGTTGACGATTCTCCGCTGGCTGCAAAGACTCTGATCGGCGCAACCAAGAAATCCCACCGGGTTCTCGCCACGGTGGGCACCAGCACAAACCCAGGCAGTCGGTCTCGCTCAGGCGTGGACGGCCGCGGGGAGTGCGGCGCTGATCAGTGACACGGGCAGGCGCTCGAGGACTTCCCACGGTTGCAGGAGATCCAGCGCTGCGTCGTCGGCCACGAAATCCACGGACCAGTCATCCGGGACTTCCGGCATCGAGGTCTGGAACCCGTGTTCGTTCAGCCAGGCGACCACATCACAGTGGTCCAGCGGTTGGTCGGCGGCCCGAGAGAGGCGATCGCGCAGATTCTCAACGTCGATACGTACTCTGAATTGAAACATAGTCGCCTGTCCCGAAATGACACCACCAGCCTAACACCAGTGGCCATGAAAAATCCAGAAAAAAATCGGAAATCAACAGATTACACAATGTCCAACTGCCGCACTCTGGTGATCTTCGCCCGGTCGCGTAGAATCCCCGTTCCATGTCACAGGCGGCTCTGGGCATTCACGCCACTGCTCGCGCAACTCGCGCGGCTGCTGATATTTGGCTCACGGCCGCCCGCTGCCGCCTTGCCCTGCTGCTTGTGGTCACGCTGATCGCCGCCACCCACATCCTCTACCTTTTCATCGACTGCCCTGTCGATCTCGCGGAGGATGAAGCCTACTACTGGGACTGGTCGCGACACCTTGACTATGGCTACTACAGCAAGGGGCCGCTCACGCCAGCTCTTATACGCCTCAGTTGCTGCGTCTTCGGCGACACCATGCCGGCCGTGCGGCTGCCCGCGATCTTCCTCCGGGCCGGCGCCGCCATCTGCGCCTGGTCGCTCACGTACCGGCTCCTGCGATCCCCCCGGCTGGCCCTGGGCGCGGTTCTTCTCGGCTATATCGCTCCGATCTTCCTGCCGGCCGGGCTGGTTATGACCACCGACCCGCCGTTTCTATTCCTGTGGGCGCTGGCCTGCTGTGTTGCCGCCAAAGCCATTGAGGACGACTCGCAAGGGAAGGCCGCGCTTCCGCACGACCACGGCCGCACGGAGTGCGGCCCTCCCGGCAGAATCTGGCTTCTCGTCGGTGCGGTCGTCGGTCTGGGGTTCATGGCGAAGTTCTCCATGCCGGTCTGGCTGATCGGCCTGGCCGCGTTCCTCTGGCTGGGCCGGATTCCCCGACCACTGCCCAGGCTGCTCACCACCATCGCGGGATTCGTGCCGTTTGCGATTCCGGCCATCCTCTGGAACATCCGGCACGACTGGGTGACCCTTCGACATGTCGGCGAGGATGTCGGCGTCGTGGACGGCGGATTCTCATTCGGCAATCTCTGGGACCTGTGGCTCGGCCAGCTTGGCGTCGTCGGGCCGGGGCTGTTCCTCCTGATGCTCGTCGCGACCGGCGCCGCCATCCGCCGTGCCAGGAGCACGCGCACGCCGCCGCAAGAGCGAATGGCCATCCTGCAACTGCTCTGTTTCGGATTGCCCATCTTTCTGGGTGTGATCCTGACCACGCTGCGCCAGCATCCTTCGGCAAGCTGGCCGATGGCTTCGTATTTCACGCTGACCATCCTGGCCGCCTGGTTCATCTCCCGCTGCCATTCCGATCCCTCGCACTGGCGGTTCTGGCGCTGGCTGGTGTATCCGTCGGTCATCACCGGCGCCGTGTTAGTGCTGGCCGCACATCGCACGGACTTGCTCTATCCAATGCTCGGCCGGCTCGACCGCGCCGTTCCGCGGCTGCATCTGTCGGTGAAGACCGACCCCACGCATCGCCTGCACGGGTGGCAGAGCATCGGCCAACAGGCGCAGGAACAGCTCCGCCGGCTGCCGGACGGCAGCATGGTTCTGGCATTCGACTACCAGACGACGGCCGAGCTGGCGTTCTATATCGAGGGTCATCCTCGCACCTGGTGCGTCGGTTCATACGCCGCCGATCCCGCCCGGCGCGAGCCCTTCAGCCAGTACGACATCTGGCCCGACCGGCGGCTCGATCCCGAGTCGGCCGCACAATCGGGCCTGGCCGGCAAGAGCGCGATCTACTTGGGTCCCATGCTGCCCGAGTTGCGCGCGGCGTTCGATCGCGTGGAGCCGCTGGCCGACATGGTCGCCATACAGGGCGGCATGGAAGTGCGGCGGATCTCCGCCTGGCGATGCGAAGGCTTTCGTGGCCTGAGGTGGCCGGGGTGGCAAGGAAGGTACAACAAGTGAATACTCAAATCGCCGGTTTTTCGACCGCCGGCGCCGGTGGCACGGGCAGCCTGGGGGCCGGTGGGGCGCCGGGAGCGGCGAGCAGGGGTGTGCCTTCGGCTTCGATCACCCGATACACTCCAGTGTAGGCCGGCACCGGGCGCTCGCGCTCGATCTCGGCGGCCCGGCCCCGGAATGTCTCCAGTTTCTCTTTCAGCGCCTTTTGCTCGGACCACATCTTGTCATTCTCGGCCATGATCTTGTAGTAGATGGCCGGCGGCGGAAGCTGGGTCATGCGGCCATTGCCGTCAGTGAAGGTGCGATCGTTATTGATCTGGCCGAGCGTGCGGTTGTTAATGTCAAACTGGTTGTCGATCTCCTTGATCCGATCCACAACACGGTCGTACTCGGTCTTGAGCGCTTCCAGCTTGGCCTTGATCTTCTCCTCGGCGGCCTTGATCTCGGCCATCTTGTCGGCATCCACCCAGGTCGAGCCCCAGCGCGAAAGTCCTTTCTCCTTCATGATCTTCTGCATCTCCAGATCCTGCTCTTCAAACCGCTTGGAAGCGCGTTTGAACGTCAGCGCGGTCTTCTCCCGGTCGCTCACCGCGTGCAGTGCCTCGGCGGTGTTGTCCAGCACCATGCGGTTCTGCGGCGAGGCCACCATCGCCATGTCATAGAGAGCCAGCGCACCCAGCGCCTGCTTCTGCTTGGCCATGATGACCGCGAGATTGTTGAGCGTGGGCGCGTGGTCGGGAACGATATCGCGCAGGGTCTCCCACGACATCTTGGCATCGGCGACACGATCGGATTTGAAACAGACCAGGCCCTGGAGATAGAGCCCGGCCGCGTTCTTGGGATCGATGGCCAGCAGCCGGGCGACGGCCGCCTCCGCGTCGCGGACCTTGTTGTCCTTGGCCAGCTCGCGGGCCTCTTCGATCATCGGCACGACCTTGCCGAGCATTTCCCGCTGCTCCTCGGGCGACAGCCAGCGGTCTCCGATTTTGACGAGTTTCCCCGCCTGGCGCTTCTTCCAGATGTCCAGATCCTTGCGGGCATCCTCGACGGCAGGAGTATCCTTGTATTGTGCGATGAATTTCTCATACCGTTCAATGACCTGAGCCGGGTCGGTCATGGTTTCGGTCAGTTTTCGCACGATGGCCAGCCGCGCGGCGGCCGCCTCGGCGGGGTTGTCCGGGGCGCCCTTCTCGATTCCTTTGACAGTGTCGTCGGTGACGATGGTCTTCTTGCCGGAGGCGCCGGTGACTTCCCATCCGCCGGCGACGCGCCGGATGGCACCCTCGACGCGCGAGCCGTCCTTGAGTTCCACGATATCGGCAAACACGGGCCACGCCAGCATCAGACCCACGAGCCAGTTCCAATGACGCATCATGGCAACACCTCTCCGGCAGAAGGGAGGGCGACAACTTCCTCCATATATAAAGACTCCAGAGATGGCCAAAGGTTTACTGGAAAAAGCGGATCGTCATCCCCCCTCCGCCGGCTCAATCGTGGCCGACATCGAGCCTGCGCACGCCTCGATCCGCCAGTCCCGGCCAAACGCGTGAATCTGGTCCCTTTTCAACTCCGCATGCTCTTTGGACGTCGTCAACACGATCGCCCGGCCGGTCTTGTCCACCTGGGTGGCCAGTTGGAACCCCTTTTCGCGTGGATGCCCGAACAGAGAGCGGAGCATTTCGATCACATACTCGTAAGTATGATCGTTGTCGTTGAGCAGCACCACGTTGTAAGGAGGCAGTTTCTGCGGCTTGGAGGACTGCCGCGGCCGTTCCTCTGTGGCAACGATAGACTGACCATCGGGTTGGGACGGTTCCGGCTCGGGCATTCACGCATTCCTTACGCCTGCGACCCCTTAGCACAACACGGAAAGGCACCGAAAGCAAGAAAAAAATGCTACCGAGATTTCCACTCGAGCAAATATCGTCCGGCTCCGGGCGTGCCCAGGGTCAACACCAGCCGGCCGTTCTCTTGGACCGTAGCGACGGGGCCGAGGTCACGGCCGTTCCCGGCGGCCAACGCCCGAACCTGCAAATGCGTCAGGTCGGCGGCCGGCGCCAGTGCTTTCACGTCGAGGCTGACCCGGAAACGCCGCTCCCGCGGGTACGGATAGAGCACCAGGCCGTCCGGCTCGCAACGCAACATGACCGAGCCGTCGGTGGCCACCTTGCCGAAGTCGATCCAGGTGCCCGGCGGATTGAGCCGGGCGCGGAAGTCCGCCTCCAGACCATCGCGCGCCGCCGGCGATGCCGCAACCTGCTCCGCCGTGATCTCCGCGATCTTCCCATCTTTCCGCACAAAGACGCACCGGGCGATTTCGATGCGGTTGTCGCCCTTCTGGGCTCCCTTCAACTGCACTCGCTGGTCCTTGTACAGCCCGATGACCAGCGAGCCGCCGTCCATTTTGTCGGGCAACTGGAATGTATATGGTCCGTCCACGATCCGGTCGCCCTTGTGCCACTGGCTCGTCGGCCTGGGCAGCGGATGATCCTGCTGGAATACGATGCGATCCGGCTCCGGCCCAGTGGCCACGACGCCGTGGACGAAACAATGGAAGTCATCTTCCAGTGTATCGTCAACGATCCATTCGTAGGTCACCTCCACCGTGTTGCCGCCGAGATGCTTGAATGATCGCAGCCGCGGCTCGATTTCCTTCTTCAAACGCAGATAGGGCATCGCGATACTGGTTCGCGCGTCGGCAAAAACGTACTCCGGGCAGTCCGCGTAATCGGCGATCCGGCCGCCGCGCATGGCCGTGGAGACTTCCGTGCCCGGTCCGACTGCCAGGAATCCCCATTGCGGCAGCACGCGGCCTTCGACCTGCCACGGCTCGGTCCCCCAGTTTACCCAGAGGTTCAGGCCGCTTTGATACTGGATCCGCTGCCGCAAGGTGTTGCCGGCGGCCAGGGCGGCGCTGGCCGACACCAGCCGGCCGTTGGCCTCGTAGCGGATGCTCGTCGGCCGGCTCGTGCCGTAGAGTTGTTGCACGGGATGCATCAGGTGATGCTCGCGCACAACCCATTGCAGGTTGTCCACCTGCCCATTGCCGACGAAGCCGGCATGCCCGTAGGCCAGCTCCTGGGCCCGATACTTGTCGATTTGTTCCATGCTCCCCGTGTCGTATCCCCAGACATGTTCGTATCCGCGGCGGAACCAGCGTTCGTAGTAACCCATCCCGTGATTGACCATTTGTGGGTGAATCTTGAGCAGATCGAAGTCCAGCAGCGGAACGTGGTCCTCGCCGCCGCTCACCTGGGCCTCGACGCCGTCGCAGCGGCCGGCCCAGTAGAAATGGTTCGCACCTTCGCCGAACAGTGGGCCGGCGTGGGTGTCGCGCATGTACTGGAACAACCGCGTGTCGTTTTGCACCTTGGCCAGCGCCATGGCCGCCATCGGCTGGTTGGCCTCGTGGTCCAACTGGTGCCATGGCGGCACACATGTATGAACATCCAGGTATCCGGCCGTCGTGCCGAATCGGCGGTGGATTTCCGGCGAGTTGAGCCTGGCGAAGTCCAGCGCCCGGTTGCACTTGAGCCCGAAACTCTGCACCCGCGTGCCGGGGTTGTACCACGCCTTGGACGGCGAGCCGTCGGCCAGCAGCACCCGGGCCGTGGCATCGTACGACGGCGCGTCGGGATAGAGGTCGATATAGTTCTCGTGCAGCGACCAGATGTAGCCACACTCGTTGGCGGCCCGGCCGAACTCGATCATGCCCGCGTCGCCCCCGTACGACGGATCGGCCGGCAGGTGGTCGGGCAGCTTCACATCGTAGCCATAGCGCTGCCAGATGTGCGAGATGATCGCCACATGGTCGACGCCGTTGTCCTTCAACGCCCGCAGGTTATCCGCATCGCCCCGGTATGTGCCCTTGTGGTGGTCCCAGATGTCGAGCATGATCCGCGGCCCGAGCAGGGCCGGATACGGCGACGGCGGATGTGGTATATTCGGCAACATCTCGCCCACATCCGGCGACACCGCGATGTAGCCGGTTTCCACCAGGGCATTGCGCGTGCCGTCGGTCTTCGGCTCATACGTCGCCTGTCCTTCCGGACACATCGACGCGTGCGAGACGGTCCAATCCAGGCAACGGGCGACGAAGAGATTGTCCCCCGGCAGATAGAGCACGCTGCCCGGAAAATACGGCACGGCGATTCGCCGCCGCAAGGCCACCGGCCCCAACTCGCCCAGCGAGAAGCG
>JBEKVL010000327.1:0-7130 GCA_049514055.1 Tepidisphaeraceae bacterium
CGGCGGGGTTGGCGCGCAGCGCCGGGAGCGAGAAAACGGGTTTGGCGCTGGACAGGTGGTTCGAAAAAATCCGGAAGATTTTTCGGCCCACATCCGTTGCGCGCAGCGCGCGGGAGCGGGGCGCGTTGTTAGTTGTGAGGAATCAGGGGGTTATGGCGTGCAAGGCCGGAAAGAAGGATTGTCAAGCCGCGATGTCAGTTGTGGTTCATTGGTGTTTTAATGCGCTCGTTGGCCACGGCCTGGCGGATTGCAAGTTGTGTTTGTGCCGCTGGTTATGCGCCAGGAAGGCCGGCGCGGACGCCGGCTGACGGGCCGGGGATCGCGCCGAAAGTGTCATGGACGCCTTGGGAATCGCACCACACTTGCGGGCTGCTCACCGAGCGCGCGCCGTGCGGGTCTGGTATTACTTCAACCGCAAAGTGGGTTGTTCGTTGGTTGCGGCGTCGGAACGCAGGCTAAGCAGACACCCGCTCCGATGGCGCGGCCGCGATCCAACAGGAATTGACTGCCCGGCGACTACGCCTCGATAGCCACTGGCGGAATACCGCGTCGATGCACACGGGTGAAGACTGAATCCATCCGCGTCACGAGCGATATCCACGGTTGATCTCTTCGGTCTTCCGTTGCCTGCGTTTGACCCGTTCCGGTCGCACATCTACCATTGCCCAGCGGACTGATGGCCGGCCGGTGTTGCCGAGAGATGCACATGGCTGGAGCCGATTGGACTGCCTCGGGGCGTCGGCGTACCGACACCACACAGGCGAGGCGCCTGTGCTACTTGAAGGAGCCCCCTTTGCGAGTTCTAATTGCTGTTCCCGTCTACAACGAGCGAAACTCCGTCGCTCGCGTCCTGGGCCGGATTCTGAGCCACCATGGCGAAGTCCTGGCCATCGATGACGGCAGCACGGACGGCACCAGCGACGTCCTGCTCGGCCGCGACGACATCCACCTCGTGCGCCACACTCGCAACATGGGTTATGGCCGCAGCCTGATCGACGCCTTCAATTTCGCCGATTCCCGCGGGTTTGACTGGGTGCTGACCATGGACTGCGACGAACAGCACGAGCCTCGCTCGATCCCCGACTTTCTCCGGGAGATCGATACCGACCGCTGGGACATTGTGAGCGGCTCGCGCTATCTCGCGCCGCGAGAGGATAATGATCTTCCCCCGTCCGACCGGCGGTCGATCAATGCGGTCATCACGGAAGTTCTCAACGATTCACTGGGCCTGCACCTGACCGATTCCTTCTGCGGATTCAAGGCCCATCGCACGAGCGCCATGATGAAACTGAACCTGTCCGAAAGCGGCTACGGCTTTCCGATGCAGTTCTGGCCGCGGGCGGCGTTCACCGGCCTGCGGATCAGCGAGGTCCCCGTCCGGCTCATCTACAACGACCCGAATCGGCATTTTGGCGGCCGGCTAGACGACGCGGCATATCGCCTGAGGCATTATTTGAGTATCCTTGGGGCTGAGATGACGCGGGAGCCGGCCGATTATCTGGCCTGCACGTGCCGATGAGCCAGCGGACAACAGCCACCATACTCCACACGCCTGCCGCCGACGGCGAGGTTCTGGTCTTTCCATCCCCGGCCGAGATCCTCGGCAGCGCACGCGAGACGGCCCGGACGTTTGCCGTCAGCGCCAAGCCTTTCTTCCAGGGCACGCCTCTCTATGAGTTGCGGGCTCGGGCGCGACAACCGCTGGGCCAGCCGGTCGACCGTCCGCTGATTGTCACCGGCCATCAGATCGAGTTCTGCCATCCGGGCGTCTGGCAGAAGCAGGTGGCGGCCGATGTCATCGCCCGCGCTGTCGACGGCCTGGCCGGCCTGCTCGCCGTCGACACCGACGCCCCGCGCAACCTCGAGCTCCGCTGGCCCGGCGGGTCGGCTCCGCTCTGCGAGCCCGCCCAACTTCGAGAGGCCCACTGGCTGGCGGCGATTCCTCAGCCATCAGGCGAGCGTCTGGCCGGGTTCTCCCAGGCTCTGGCTGCCATCGCGGCGCAGTGGCCGTTCGACACGCTCCTTCCCTCGTTCGCCGGCGCGCTGAAGCTTCATACGCCGGCCGGAGGCAATCTGGCATCGCTGCTTTCCAGCGCCATGCGCCAGGTCGACCTGTCGCTGGGCGTGTCGTATCAGCCGGTCCTGGCATCGAATGTCTGGGATTCCCTGCCGTTCCTGCAGTTGGCCCACGACATCCTGGCCCGCGCGCTCTCGTTCGCCGCCGCCTACAATCGTGCGCTGGAGGAGTACCGGGAGAAGCGCGGCATGGAATCCGACGGCCGCCCCTGGCCCGATCTGCTCTTCACGCCCGAGACCTGCGAGGTCCCGTTCTGGCTCGACAACCTCGGCGACGGCTCGCGCAGCCGCGCGGTGCTGCATCGCGGCCGGGCCGGCTGGGAACTCTCCATCGGCGCGGACGCCTTCACTTTCTCGCAGTTCTCCCGCGGCTGGGGCGTTGCCGAGAAGCTCTCGCGCTTCCTGCGCGAGCACCAGTGCCGGCTCTGTCCCCGCGCCCTGGTGCTTTCGATGTACTGCCGCCTGGTCCTGGCCGACCTGTTCATCCACGGCATCGGCGGCGCCGAGTACGACCAGGTCACCGATCGCGTCATCGAACTCTGGTACGCCGTCCGGCCGCCACCGGTCGCCATCGTCACGGCCACCCTCTATTTCCCGACGGCCGAGTCTCAGCCGCGGATTGACCGGGGTCTGCTCCAGTTGCAGGAGCGCCGGCGGCGCCACGGCTGGTCCGATCCGCACAAGCGCGGAATTGTGGACAGCATCGCCGCCGCCCCGCGTCTGTCGCCGCGCCGGGCGGAGTTGTTTGCCCAGATGCACCACGGTCTGCGCGACCTGACCGAAAGCGACGATTACCGTCAGTTCAAGGCCGCCATCGAACAGCAGCGCGGCCTGGCCGATGCGCAGCGGGCGATCTTCGATCGCGATCTCTTCTACCTCATTCAGCCGCGTACGCGGTTGCAAAGGTTGATCGACACGGCGCGTGCCGCCTTCGCCGGCTGAACGCTCTGCGTTATCATCCATGGCATCATGAAACTTGCCTTCTCGACCAACGCCTACACGCGATTCCCGCTGATCGACGCCCTCCGTGGTATCCGCAAGGCCGGTTTCGCCGGCGTCGAGATTCTCGCCGACACGCCCCACGCCTATCCCGATGCCATCGACGCATCCCTGACCGGCCGGGTCTGCGACGAACTGTCGCGCCTGGGTCTGTCCGTCAGCAACATCAACGTCAACTGCTCCTTCGGCTATTGGCGGCACGCCCCGCCGGAGGCATATTTCGAGCCCGGCCTCATCAGCCCCAACCCGCAGCATCGCGCCGACCGCACGCGACTGATCCTGAAGGCTCTGGACTTCGCCCGCGCAGTGGGAGCACGCAACATCTCCATTACCAGCGGCCGGATGCTCGGCGGAATGCCGCCCATCCCGGCCGCGAAGCAGTTCACCGAGTCGATCAAGCCGATCCTCGACCGCGCCGAGACGTTGGGCATCGACGTCGGCATCGAATGCGAGCCGGGTTTGTTTCTGGAGTACGTGGCTGAGTTGCGCGCATGGATCGACCGCCTGAACCACCCCCGCTTCGGCGCCAACCTCGATATCGGCCACAGCCAGGTGATGGGCGAGAGCATCCCCGATGCCGTCCGCATGCTCGCCGGCCGCATCTGGAACCTGCACGTCGAGGACATCCCCGGCCGCAAGCACTACCACATGATCCCCGGCGAAGGCACGCTCGACTGGCCCGGCCTGCGCGATGCCCTGCGGGAGATCAAGTACGACCGCTTCCTGACCGTCGAACTCTACACCCACACCGCCAACCCCCAGGAAGCGGCCGAGAAGAGCTACGCGTTCCTGAGCCGTCTGTAGCGCCGACCGTTCGCAGTACCGGCTTCAGCCGGTCCAATGATGTAGGCATGAATTGACCTTAACTGATCCCATCCCATCAACCCGGCGGGTTGCCTGGTGATGCAAACAGTCCTGTCATCGTCGGCCGCGCCAGCACGATGAACGTGAATACGCCCAGGACCGTTCCCAGCGGAATCGACAGGCAGTTGAAGCCGGCCACGACCATGCAGAACGTCCGTCGCCGGCGGGCGCGCAGGTTGTAGCCTGCGAAGAGGCTCAGGATGCCCAGCGTCCAGGAGAAGAGGATGAACCCGGCGCCCATGATGACAAAGATCCAGCCAAACTGCGGCGGCGGCCCGGGAGCCCCGTTGAACGCAGGCGACGGGCCGTTCATGACCGGATTCGGCCCTGGCATCGTCCCGTTGATGAACATGATTCCCAGGACGATATAGAACAGTCCCAAGCACCCGAAGAGCATGACCAGGCCGCCCCAGACGTAATGGCAAATACCCAGGATGTTCAGGTGCTCGATGTCGCGGTAAACACCGCCGGCCAGGACGGGCGTGGCATAGGGAAGGGGCTGCGGATATCCCGGCGGAAGGGTACTCACGGCAGGATTGTAAAGGGAACGGCCGCCAAGGCAAACATGTAGGGTAGTCCTGCCCATGGACTATGGGAAACCGTGATCGACGGATGGAGCTTGGCGGCTCCGGCGGGCGTCCTGAGACAGACGCGGCCGGGGGGAAGAAAAAGGCCCGCGGCGCTGGCCGCGGGCCTTCTTCTCTTCCTGGCTATGCAGGTCTACCTGCGGGCAATCTTCCGGTAAAGGCCGAGGACACCGAGGAGAGCCATGCCGGCGAAGGCGGCGGAGGGCAGGGGGACGGTGGTTTCAGAGAAGTTGCCGTTCTGGGGGTTGCCGTTCGCGTCGGGGGTGAACCAGATTTCCAGAGGTTGTCGCCCGAAAGAAGGATCATAGGACAGAGTGAAGGAGGAGACATCTGGCGTAAAGTCAAACGGGATGTCCGCGGTGATTGCTGTGGACGTGGACCCCACGGTCACCGTGCCGTCGACAGGGAGTTGGATCTTGTCAAACAGCGGGAGAAGATCGTGAGTGCTGGGATCGGGCAGAATGTCGAACACCTCGACGAAGAGGGGATCATACCACGCGCCGCTCGGCGCGTCATAGAAAACGGGATTGGGCACGACGGCACCATTGGAGGAATATCTCCAAGTGTAGGGGTCCGTCTGAGTACCAGTACCTGTTTCATAAGTAGTGGCCACTACGGCGGCGTAGACATCCCATGCACCAATGATGCCGAAGAGACTGACCAAAAATACAATCGCACAATTTCGCATGAGAACTCTCCTCTCTCATCGAACCCTCGAAAACGGAGCCGACCCACGACAATCGGACTCTTGTCCTATAATACCACACGATTCCGACACAGTCCAAGACATTTTCATCCAGCCAGTATGCGCGAAATCAACAGATAGCGTAAGTTGTTGTGCCGCCGAAAGTTACGAGCCATTGGACCGGTACCGTGATAAATCCAACGCTCTTCTTTGGGGCGAACAAGGGATCAAAACGTATTCTGTTGGCCTCGCCATGAGATGGCTTACGCCTCTTGATTCGGGCTCACCGTCTTGGGTCCAGCCCCGTCCAGCGGTGCGTCCACGGCTCGGGGCCGGTGCTCTCGACGGACATGGAGTCGCCGTCGCGGCGCCATTTGAGCGGCAGTTCGTTTTCGTCCTTGAGATAACGCGCGGACATGATGCCGGACTTGACCAGCGTGTCGGGCGAGTCGGGAAGCTGGCCGTAGGCCAGACGGTAGGCATAGAGCGCCCGGCCAATGCCGAGTCGGATGAAATGGGCTTCGTTGTGAGTCTTCACTTTGCGCACCGCTTCGGGCGGGAGATTGAGCAGACGCAGCATCTCGACGGCCAGCGGGCCGCTGCGGTCGGCCGTGGCGCGGAAACAAATGGTATGGGCGCCTTTGCTCAGGACGTGAGTCCCCAGCAGCAGGTCGATCTCGGAATCCTCCGTGGCGTGGAAGTCGTTATTGGCGATCTTCTTGCCGTCGAATTCGATGTCGTAGCTGCCGCTGGCCGGGCCGGTGGCGGCCGTGAGGCGCACGGCATAGCGCCCGTCGGCCGACACCTCGAACGGCAGCGTCAATGTCGCGCCCGCAGTCTTATTTGGCCACAGCAACACCGGCCGCGCTCCGAACAACCCCGACGTATCCACGTTCACCTTCGCATCGCCCGTCGTCTGCGCCTTGAGAAACGCCTTGACGAAATGCTGGCGGTCCCAGGGGATGCGCCGCTGGTTCCATGCCGGCAGGGCGGGCCAGGCCGCGGGTTCGCCATCCTGATACCAGAAGGCGACGCTGCTGAAGAAATCGGGGCGCTCGATGAAGAAACCTTCGATGTCGACATCGCGGTTGCCCTTGTGCTCGATCTCGACCTTGAGCGATTTGCTGAAGTTCACCGCGTCGGCCAGATGCCAGCGATAACACACGCCGCTGTCGCCGGCGCTGTCGCCCTGCCAGCGCGGCGAGCCGAACCAATGACTCGTCCGCGGCCGGAATCCCCAGGCGTCGTTGAAGTAGTCCTCGCTGCCGGTGCCTTGCAGGCTGGGGATTTCTTCGCCGTCGATGTAGAAGAAATCGTCGCCCTCGCCGAACCAGCCTTCCTGGGCCATGGTCACGGACATGACCGTGCCGATGTACTGGCCGCGACCGGTCAGCTCGGCGAATCTGTAGTCGCGGCCCATGACTGCGGGATACTCCTGCCTGTAGCGCGCATGGAAGTACGGCGTATCCGCCGGGAGCGATTCGAGCTGGATGTAGTCGACCTGCCAGTAGAGCCCCGCGCCGCGGTCGGGGTTGTCGTTGGTGACGACGACGCGGGCTGATTTGGCGAAGGGCATCCGCCAGTAGCAGGTCATGGCGCCGGTGGGCGACACCTGCACGGGCGCGCTTTCGACAACGGCCGGCTTTCCCTGGCCGATCGCGAAGAAGTCGCCGAGCGGCGTCTCGACACCCGGCTCCTTGCGGCCGTCCCAGTAGATGCGCAGGCTCAGGGCGTTGAGCTCGCCGACCCAGCCGGCGTGGCTGGTGAACCACATGTGGGTGATGACGCCGGGGCCTTCCAGCAGCGGCATCTCGAGCGACTCACCCGGCTGCAGCCAGGTCATGTCCAGGTTCTCCGTGTGCCAGCCGGGCTGCTGGTTGCTGGAGACGCGGCGATTCCGCCCGATCGGCGCCGGACCC
>JBEKVL010000328.1:0-7121 GCA_049514055.1 Tepidisphaeraceae bacterium
GAGCGTACTCGCGAAGGATCTGGCTATGAGGTCCAAGGCCAGATGCTTCGCGAGTACGCTCAGCATGACAACTGTTGCGGTGCAAACAGTTTACGACTTGCCCGGATTTCTGGGCACGCCCGCAGGCTTCCAGTCTTCCATCGCGCTTGTGGTATTCGCGGCCGAGATTATGCTCAACACAGCAAGTCACCGCTGGCGCGAGCCGACAGGCCGCTGCAAAACCACGGGGCAGGAGGTATGTCCATGTCACGAGCAATCGTGTTCTTACTGGCACTGTTGGCAGCCCTGCGGGCGACAGCGGCTGATTATGTGTGGATCGAGGGCGAATCGCCAACTTCCAGGAATATTGACCTGAAGCCCGCGGGCGCGGGCAATCCGCAGTGGCTTTCCGGGCAGCAGTGGCTGAGCGTCAACATCGCCCCCGCGGATGTGCCCAAAGCCGTGCCCAAGGACGGCGTGCTGTTGGGCTATGAGTTCAAGACGCTGTCGGCCGGGAAATATGAAATCTGGAACCGAATCGGCATGGAGTTCATCCGCTCGCCGTTCGATTGGCGCATCGACGACGGCGACTGGCGGACGATTCTGCCGACCGACTTCACCACCGACCTGATGGAACTGGCGGTGTGGAACGAAGTGGCGTGGATAAAGATGGGCGAGGTCGACCTGAAGGCGGGACCGCACAGGCTGCAGATTCGCCTTTTGCCTCGACCATCCGATCCCAAAAACCCGGATAAGGGCACGGCCGGGATACTCTACTGCTCGGATGCGCTGTGCGTGTACAAAGGCGCGTTCCATCCCAACGGCGCATTCAAGCCGGACGCCGACTGGCAAACAGACGTGGATAAGCAGGCGGCGGCCAACGTTTTCCGTCTGAAGGCGGGGGATGATTCCTCGCAGCGAAGCGAGGTCTCGCTGGGCGGGCTGTGGGAAGTCTGCCGCTGGGATGAGACCGAGGTGGCCGACCGCGTTGCGCCCGTGAAGGCCTTGCCGCAGCCAGCCGAATCGTTCTGGCGGTCGATCCAGGTCCCGGGAGACAAGTACAAAGTGAAACCCGAACTGGCCTTCGCCCATCGCCTCGTCTATCGCACGAAGGTGGACGTGCCCGCCGGGATGGCGGGCCGGTCGTTCTTCCTGCGCATTCCCAGCGTGAACCTGATGGCCAGTGTGCTCGTGAACGGACAATACTGCGGCTGGACCAGGGCGCCGTATGCGCCGTTCGAGTGCGATGTGAGCCGGGCGATCAAGGCGGGGCAGGTCAACGAAGTGTGCGTTGTCATCAAGGACAACTACTACGCTTTCTCCGAAAAGAAGATGGGCAGGAATATCCGGTTCCACTTCAACATCCCGTCCACCTGGATGGACGGGCGCAGTCACATCTCGCAGTTCTATGATTTCCCCATCGGTTCAGGGCTGGGCTTCGCGCAGAAAGCCGGCCTGTTGGAGCGCGCGCCAAGCCTGGTGGCGGCCGGCGCCGTTTACACCACCGATGTCTTCGCGATGCCGTCGGTGAAGAACAAACGGCTTGGGTTGGAAGTGACGCTGCTGAACCCGACGGCGGCCGAGCGAACGGTGCAGGTGGTCAATGAGATCGTGCCGGCCGGCGGCGGAGGCGCCGAAAAGACTTTTGGCGCCAAAGAGGTCAAACTGGCCCCGGGTGAGCAGCGGGTGGTCAAACTGACAGAAGAGTGGGCCAACGCCAAGCTGTGGTGGCCGGATGAACCAAACCTCTACAACGTGGTCACGAAAGTGTCGCTGGGCGGGAAGGTGATCGACGTGCGCGGCACGCGTTTTGGCTTCCGGCAGTGGGAGTGGAGCGGCAGCAGCTTCAAGCTGAACGGTATCAAATGGCAGTTCTTCGCCGACTCGTCGGATGGCACGGTGCGCGGCGATCGCGCGGCCGCCGCGGCTGCCGTGCAGACGTGGAAGAAGGCGGGACAGAACATCACGCGATTCCTCCTGCCCGAGTTTGCCGACATGACGGCGGATGAGTCGATCTCGTTCATGGATGAGCAGGGAATCGTCGTGCGGCGCAGCGGCATCATGGATGCGATGGGCGCCAACTATTTGCACAAGCTGGCCGAGGGTACCGAACTGTTCGACAACTGGATCGAGCAACTTCGGGCGCAGGTGAAGTCCGAGCGCAACCATCCGTCGCTCCTGATCTGGTCGATCGAAAACGAAGTCACCTTCATCAACTCCCGCAATCTGGGCCTCAGCGACAGGGTCGAGCCGCAGATCACGCGCGTGGCCCAGGCGGTGATGGCGATGGACCCGACGCGGCCGGTGATGGTGGATGGCGGCAACTGCCTGATGGACAAGTCACTGCCGGTCAATGGGGTACATTATATTGAAAGTGCCTGGCGCGACTATCCGGATGAAGCCTATACGCTGAACAACGCCTACGCGTCACACCTGAGGGCCACGGGGCCGTGGGGCAAGCAGCCGTGGGAACTGGTCAAGGACCGGCCGATCTTCATGGGCGAGGCCTTCTTCCTGCGTGGCTACAATCCCTCGGCCTATTCGCAGTTCGGGGGCGAAGCGTGCTTCGCCGGGCGCGGGCCGGCCGTGAAATACGCGGCCGGACTCTATGCCAAGATGCTCTCCGAAGGCTATCGCTGGCACGGCGTGGCGGCCACGCACTTCTCGTTGGGCGCGGGCGATGCCGACCTGCACCACAATTCGTGGCAGCCGGTGTGCGCCCTGTGTCGCGAGTGGAACTGGACGTTCGCGGGCGGCTCGCCAGTGGATCGCCACCTCAAGATCTTCAACAGCACGCACCACAGCGACCCGATCACGTTTACGTGGGAACTGACGGTGGGCGGCAAACGCGAGGCCGGCGACTCCAGGCAGTTGGATGTCGCGCCCGGCGAGGCGACCGAGATGGCCATTCGCCTGGATATTCCGCAGGTGAAAGCACGTACGGCAGCGCAGCTCAACTTGATGTGCCTGCGGGGCGGCAAGGAAGTCTTCCGCGACACCAAGCAGGTTGCGATCATCGACCCAAACAGTGGGCCCCAGCCGAACCTCCGGGCCGAGGAACTGGCTGTGCTCGACCCGGCCGACACCGTCAAAGCCCGGCTGACCGCGCGTGGCGTGGTGTTTACTGCGATCACCAGGTTTGAGGAGTTGGGTCCCAGGGCGAGGGTGCTGGTGATCGGCAAGGACGCCCTGGGCTCGCGCGACTCCACCGAGCCCAAGTGGATGAGTTTCGCCGCCAGGGGCGGGCGCGTGCTGGTGCTCGACCAGGAGCATCCCATGCAGCACATGGCCGCGCCGGCGGACCTGGTGCCCACGGACTACGTGGGGCGCATCGCGTTTGCCGAGAACCCGGATCACCCGATCTTCGCCGGCCTGGCGCAGGAGGACTTCTTCACCTGGAGCGGTGACCACATCGTCTATCGCAACGTCTACCGCAAGGCGACGCGCGGCGCGGTCTCGCTGGCGCATTGCGACCTGGACCTGGGCTACTCGGCCATCACCCAGTGCCCCGTCAACGACGGCCTGATGCTCTTGTGCCAGCTATTGGTCGGCACGAAGCTCGACAACAACCCGGTGGCCCAGCGCCTGTTCGACAATATGTTGGCGTATTGCGCCAGCTACGCGCCGGATCGCAAGGCGACCTCAGTGGCGGTCAATCCGGCCGGCCCGCGCGGCAAGCTGCTGGCCGAGTCGGGCCTGAAGTTCGACCCCGCCGACGACGTGCTGGCGGCCATCAGCGACGGCAAGCACCAGATCGTCGTCGCCGACGCCACCCCGGCGGTGCTCAAGCAATTGGCTGAACATGCCGCTGCGATCCAGGCGTTTACGGGCGGCGGCGGATGGCTCATGCTCTGCGGTCTGACGCCCGAGGGACTCGGGGATTTCAACCACGTCGTCGGCGTAGATCACCTGATTCGCCCATTCGAGTTGGAACGGGTCATGCCCGCGGCCGTACGCGATCCGCTGTTGTCGGGCGTCGGCAGCCGCGACATCGCCATGGCATCCGGCGAGGCGATCTTTCCGTGGGCCGGCGACAAGTACATGGTGGACGATGAGTTCGCCTGGATCGTGGACCTGGATGACATCGCGCCGTTCTGCCAGTTCCCGGGCGCCAAGGCCGGCGATCTGGCGGCCGCGCGCCAGGCGGGCCCGAGCTGGTTGCGAAACACGGTCAACGGGTTCACCAGTGCCGACGCCTGGAAACTGATCTACTACATGACGAGGCAGACCGAGAACGGCCCGACGAAGCTGACGGTGACGCTGCCGCGCCCGGAGGAGATCGTCGAGTTCTCCATCGTCCCCAACCTGCACTACGCCAAGCCCGTGAAGGTGAATCTATACTTCGATGATGATCCCAAGCCCGTAGCCCTCGCCATCAAGCCGGAGCCCGACCGCCAGGATCTCCCCATCGAGTCGCGCAAAGCCACGAAGCTCACCATCGAACTGGCCGAGTTTGACGGCCAAAGCAAAACCACCGGCATCGACAACATGTGGATCAAGGTGAAGCGTTCGGATGGGTTCCACCAGCGCGTCAAACCCCTGCTGAACATCGGTGGCCTGGTGAGGTACCCGATGGGCAAGGGCGGGGTTGTGCTCAACCAGCTCAACATCCTGGAGCGCGAGAGCGTACCGGAAAATGCCCAGAAGAAGAAGGGCATCGTCGCGGCCATCCTGCGCAACATGGGCGCCCAGTTCGCCGGTGCCAAGCTGCTGGTGGCCGGCGAGGGCCTGAAGTACACGCCCATCGCCTTGGAAGAGCGATGCAACCAGCACCTGACGGCCGACCGCGGCTGGTTTGACGCACCGCGCGACCTGAGGCATCTGCCGGTCGGCCAGGTCACCTTCGGCGGCGTGGACTACCTGGTCCGCGATTTCAAGACTTCGCCGCTGCCGTCGTGCATCATGCTGTCGGGTCCGGGCGTGAAGGGCAAGATGCCGGACGAAGCTCTGGGCATTCCCGTCGGCAGGAAGGCCGACTGCCTGTTCTTCCTGCACGCCTTCAAGGTAACGCGGAATTGGGCACCCGACAAAGCCGACGCGGTTCCGCCGGTGCTGTTCAAATACGTCGTTCACTACGCCGACGGCAAGGCGGTCGATGTGCCGGTGCGCTACGGCGAAGGCACCGGCCACTGGATTCAGAAGGATCCACAAGGGGTCAAGCAAGCGGTGGTGGCGTGGGCCGCGCCTTTTCCTAACGATAAAACCGGCGACCAAGCCGTGCTCTACGGCATGCAGTGGAACAACCCCAGCCCCGGCCAGGAGATCAAGAGCATCGACCTGATGTACGACCCGAGCACCAAAGGCGCCTACGGTGTGCCGGCGCTGTTGGGAGCGACGGCTGCGACGCGGCTTGAGTAGGGAAGCCTGCTGAAAGAGCGTGGCCGCCTGTCCACACCGACCCCACTTGCCCCGCTTACCGCGCTCCAGGAGGGGGACTGCGCTCCAGTCGCCAAATGTCTCAGGCTCCGGGGTGCGGAACTTCCAGTGGGAAGTACAGCAGGCACTGCCGGCCTACTCCGTCACCGTGATGGGCATGTCGCGGTGGCCGTCCACGCCCGTCCAGCGGATGCGGTAGACGGGCGATTCGGGCGCTTGCGGAAGTCGCGTCTTCGATCGTTCGACCCAGTTGTGGTTGTGCGTGATCTTCAAATGCCTGGCCGCGTTTACGCCGCTTCTGTTGTCCGTATGTTCCAAGTACGTGAAAGTGTAGTTGTCCCGCATGAGCATCATGGTGGCCATGTCACCGCCAAGGGTGTTGAAACCGAACACGTTGATCGCCTGCGAAACGTCGCCCTGGGCTCCGTTGTCGCCATTGCCCTTGTGGTAGCGATGGGTGATGTAGAAGTAGAATATTGCCAGCGCCTTTTCCCTGTCGGTGGAAAGACCCTCGGTAACCGAGCTGGCCATCGTCTGCTGGGAGAAGAAGTCGATTGGGCCTATCTTCAGCCACGGATTGATCACGTTTCTTGTGCCGACGTTCTCCAAGCGTACCGAACGATTCGACTCCCAGGTCTGCTCGTACGGCTTCCAGACACCGGGCAGCGTGCGACACATCTTCCCGTCCATCGTGCCGCCCTGCGTGATGTTGTAGATGAAAGCCGCCGTGGTGATCTCCTGGACGTGGCTCTTGGGAACATCCGTGGGGTCGGTATCGGACGCCCAGGGCTCGAACGCCCCCTTCGACAGGGCAATAGGACAAACAGCCCAAAGAATCGCCATACACAAAACCAGTCTGGACGATTTCAGCATAATTGAGCTCCTCTATGGACCCGCCTACCACCGGTAATAGCGGTAGGGATTGTCTCCCATATGGAAGTCGGTGCGGTAATCGGGATAGTAATAGTTGAGAGGCTGTGGGCCCTGGGGCATGGGGCTCAGAGACAATTCCAGGCCAACTCGCGGGCCGGAGGATTGACGCCCCGACCGATCGCCGTTCGGTCCCATTGAGAAGCCTGGCTGGCCCGCGAAGCCGCCAGGGCCGAAGCGGTTGAAAAGCCGCACGGCAATGACGTTCTTGCCGGCCTTTACCAGTTTCCCAGGCACCCCATAGTCGCGCGGTGTCTGTGACCCCTTGGCGGTTGTGATGTCCGTGCGCCCGACTTCCACACCGTTGAAGCAGGTATTGTCAAAATCACTGAGCGCACCGAGTGCGAGGATCATCTCCTTGCCGGCCTGGTCCTCAGGAATGCTGATTTCCTTGCGGAATACCGCTTCCCCGTCGTGATCTTTGAAAAACGGAAGCATCTGGGGCAGCGCCACCGGCATCCATCCTTCGGCCGGCACGAATTCCGCGAGCAGCTTCTGTGCGGCCGGGGTGATGCCAGGATCGGGAGGGGCGGCGGCCTCGTTGGCAGCGGGCGCTAGCTGCAGGGTGACCTGCATCTGCCACGCCCCATCCAGGTTGAGAGCCCACGTATCCAGGGGATGGAAGATCCGGCCGTCCACGGCGAAACTGGCGCCCAGGTTGGCCAGCAATTGGGCGACGGCGCGCGTGGCACGCCAGCGCGTGTAGCGGAAATAGGTCTTCTCGTCCGCGTGCAAGCAATCGGGGTCCACCTGGCAGAAGATGGCCACGCCCTTGCCGGCGATCTTGCGGCCCAACAGCCCGTCCGCCCCGACTTCCGCACCACCGCTGAGTATCC
>JBEKVL010000329.1:0-7116 GCA_049514055.1 Tepidisphaeraceae bacterium
CGGCGTGCGATCCATCTTCGCCGCGGTCTCCGCGGTATCAAGGCCATCGATGTGGCGCAGGGTCACGACCTGCCTGTAGACGGGTGGCAGCCGGCCAATCGCCTGCTCCACGGCCGCGAGGAATTCGTGCGACGCGGCCGAACGGCTCGGGGTGCGGCGGTACACGGCCAGTTCGGCAATCGCCCTCGTGAGCGAATCGCCCGGAGCGTGGTCCCCGGACTTCCCGCTCTGCCGAGCCTGCCGTATCCGGAGCAGGTCCACGATTCGGTGGCGCGCGATGGTGACGAGCCAGCGAAACGTCGAGTTCTTGCCGGCCGGCTTGAACTTCCCGATTAGACGACACGCCTCGAAACAGGTGTCCTGGACAACATCCGCGGGGTCCACCAGATTCCGTACCTGCACCGGGAGGTGTCGGGACACATATTCGAGCAGTCGCGGATGGTGTGCAGTCAAGACATCCTGAAGGGCCTGCGCATCGCCCTGGATGGCTCGCGTCAGCACACTCATGTCCACATCGTCATCCACAGCATCACCGTTTCCGTTCGGCCACGGGCAGCAACAGGTGATTCTATACTTAATCCGCGCGTCGGAGACAAGCGAATTGCGCCGCAGCAGATTGTTGCGCGCCGCGAAAACCGTGATCAACGCTCCCGGCCAAGGGAATCACCGGAGTTTGCCGAGTACCTGCTCCGCTCGCCGCGTGACAGCGTCGGAAATCCCCATTTGGCGAATGCGCTCGGCGGCGGTCCTGGCCGCAGCGGGATTGGACTTGGTGAGGCCGTCGGCAAGAGTCAGGCTGGACATCGCGGCCTCGGACTTCACGCCCCCATCATCGACATATGCCATCGCGAGTTGGAGCAAGTCCGGTGTGGCTGGTGTCTCGGCCAAGCGAGCCAGCAGGTTGCGCTTTTCGTCCGGGCGGTCTGCGAGTAGGGCAGCCTTCTTGAACATTTCCAGCGTTTGAGGGGCCGGGCGTTCCTTTGCACCCTTGACGGCCAGGCGCAAATAACCCCGCAGGGGAATGATGCGATTGTTGCCCTCACCGGTCGTGGCGAGTTTGAGCAGTTCGTCGGCCGCGGCATCGTCCGGCCAGTCGGCCAGCGCCCGCAGCGCGGAGTCGTGTGTGGCGGCGTCGGCCAGCGCCGGCTTGACCGCCGCCAGCGCCTTGGGTCCGCCAATGCGGCCGAGCAGTTCGAGAATGGCCGGCTTGGTGTCGGCCGGGGTCGCTGCCAGTGCGGGGGCCAATACATCGGCGGCTTCACTGCGAACGTTCTGACGGATGGCGATGGAACTGATGGCGGAGGCAGCGGCCGTGCGCATGGCCGGAAGTTTCGTGCTGGTGAGAAGCTTGGCGAGTTCCCCCAGATCGGCCGGCGAACCGAGCGCGATGTACGCCCGCCCAAGTTCGGCGACTACCGCGTTGTCGTCGCAGGCAGCGCCGAGTTTCAGCAGCGCCGGGATGGCCTTGGCGTTGTTCCGCTGGGCCAAGACGACGATGGCCGGCGCGGGCTGTGATTTGCCCAATTGATCGAGCAATGCCTGATCGACGGCCGGGTCTTTCAGGCGAGCCAGGGCGGACTGAGCGAGGCGGGTATCTTCGCCACCTTTGCCGGCGATTTGCAGTAGGACCGGCACTTCCGTTACGCCGCCGAGCCGGCCAAGCGTGTCGATAGCGGCGGCACGAAGTGCGGGGTCGGGACTTGCGATGGATTTGACCGCTGTTGGCAATGTGGTGGGATCATCGGATGAAAGCAGAATCGTCGCTTGCACTGAGGGTGCAAGGCCGGTGAATTCCGCCATGACGGTGGCCATAATTTCGCGATTGCCGGATTCCCGCAGAAGTTGACATGTGGCAAGTTGCATGCGGCTCCCTGATGACCAGAGGTTGTCCATCACAGAGGGCAGGACGACCGACTTGTCACACAGGAGCCAACCACGAAGTGAGGCGAGACGAACGTCATAGTTGCCTGTGGACCAAGAGGTTCCTCCATTATAGATACCCTCAAAGAGGTCTGCAGCATCGGCGGTCTTTCCGCTTGCCAGTAACCGATCCGCACAACGCAATATTGCGTCGGCCCGCGGACCCTTGAGTGCGTCGGGACCAACCGCAGTGCGAAGTGCGATGTAAGCGTCGTGTGTAGCAAATTGGCCCAAAGCGTAGATTGCCGCATCGGCGATATGCACATTAGCATCAGATGCCAGTGGGGCGATCAGCGGCAAGGCCTGCACGTCGCCGCGAGAGCCGAGTGTCAGCACTACGCCGGCTTTGAAGTCGCCCTCGAGTTTGGGCAGGGCCTCACGAAGTGCCGCGTCGGCGTTGGGCAGACTTTGCAGGGCGATGCGGGCCGGCGTGGCAAGGTCTTTGTCGGCCAGCAGTTTCACAAGGTGCGGGATGGACTGCTCCGAGCCGACGTTGCGAAGTTGGCGACAGACCCAGCCGCGACAATCCATCGTGGCTTGAGGGTTGTTCAGAACCGCCAGCAGTTTGGTTTCGATGGCGCTTCGCTGGTCGAGTTTCGCCGAGCGGATTTCGACCTCGACCTTCATCAGCGCCTGGCGGCTGTCGCCGAATTTGTAGGTAAGGGCCTGGGTGCAGGGGTCTTCCTGGGCTCGCGCTGTCGTGGCGGCGAGGACGCAAGCGAGCAGAAGCGGCAAGAAACGGTTCGCAGTGCGAACCCTACGCAAGCAATTTGTCTGGGTAGTCATGGGTGGTTCCTCCCGTGTCGATTAGAGATGCCAGGGGGTGCGCATGGCGCGGGTGAGCAGTTGCGAAGCGGCCGGGTCATCGATGATCGCTTCCTTCTGGTTGTCCCACTTGATCTTCCGGCCGGTCAGGATGGCGATGAGACTGATCTGGGTCACCGTGTCGGACAACACAGCCTCGTCGACGCCGACGATCGTCGGTTTGCGGTTGCGGACGCACTCGATGAAGTTACCCTGGTGATGGCTGCTTTCGTAGAGGTGAATGTCGCTGGGGCCGATCCTGTCCCGCATGAGCGATTCGGGCTCGGTGCGCAGGCCGCCGCGGCTGATATGCACCTTGCCGGTTTCGCCAACGAAGGTGGTCAGATCACCGCCGGTGGTGAAGGTGAAATCCTTGCCGTCGGCGAACTTGCCCTTGATGTTCCACGAGGCGCAGCAATCGAAGAGCCCGTCGCCGAATTCGCCGGTGCCTTCGTATTCCACGGGCACGGCCGCCGGCGTGTCGCCCAGGCCCCAGATCATGACGTCCAGCGGATGCGCGCCCCAGCCACCGATGAAGCCCAGACAATTGTCGGAGACGAACCACGATCCGCCGGAGGTGCAACGATCGGACGTATACGGCGAGTACGGCACCGGGCCGAGCCACATGTCGTAGTCGAGATCATCGGGGACAGGGATCGCTTTGGTTGATCCACCCCCCTTCTGTCCGCCCGGGGCGACCACATGCACGGCCTTGATCTTGCCGATGCGGCCATTCCGCACCAGTTCGCAGCCGAAGCGGATGTGCGCCTGCGACCGCTGCTGCGTGCCGTACTGGAAGAGTCGGCCATAGCGATGCACGGCGGTGCGCATCGCAATGTCCTGCTCAATGCTGAGGCCAAGCGGTTTCTCGATGTAGACATCCTTGCCCGATCGCACGGCCATGAGCCCGGCCGGAACGTGCCAGTGATCGCCGGTGGCGATGATGACCGCGTCGATGTCCGTGCGGGCGAGCATCTCGCGCAGGTCACCGTAGGTCTTGACGACGTTGCTTCCATATCGCTGGTTCAGCCGGTTGGCATGGTTCTCGCGGCGGCTCTTGAAGCAGTCGCAGATGCCGACGTACTGGGTGAGCGGGTGCCCCGCGGCTGCGTTGAGCAGGCCGGAGCCTTGCCCGCCGACGCCGATCGAGGCAACGTTGACGCGGTTGCTCGGGGCGGTCGCGCCAAAGACCGACGAGGGGACGATGATCGGCGCAGCGACTGCGGCGGCCGTACGAAGGACACTGCGACGTGAGAGTTGTGCGATGTTCATTGCTTGGTCCATTCTCTGAGGCGGGCCGCGGAGGTCTTCACGCTTTCCGCGCCCGCGATCTCCAGCGTGGTCGTGCCATCGAAACCGATGCCCATGAGAACCTTAACTCCTTGCCGATTGAACTTTACGGAGCCTTGCCGGCCAACTCGTGCGTTTACGCCCAGTGGGGAAATTCGCAGGTGTGACCGGCTACTTCTCGAACGCGACATGTTCGGAGCTTGCGACGAGGTTCCGTTCGTCGATGACGTTGAGATAGAACGCGGTGGCCTCCACCGGGACTTTCGCAGTGACCGTTCTGGTTGCTGCATCGAGTTCAGCCGGTTCTACGGTCCACTTCCGCTTCTGCCATGGGCCGCTGTCGGGCGTGTAGACCAGTTCCGCTTTGACCAGTTTGGTCTTGGACTTGAAGACCGCCTTGACACCCCGGCCATTGGCTTCCGTACTGACGCATCGCGGCAGTGGGACTCCACCCCTGAGGATCTGGTCGGCGAAAGCGTGGATCTCCTCCGGCACTTCGCCGGCCGGATGCGAATGCTTCATGCCCGGGATGATCGACAGGAATCGGTCGCCCTTGGGCAGGCGGTACGACTCTTGCACCGCCGCCAGCGGATACGCGAAATCGACGTTGCCGTCGATCCAGAGCATGGGCATCTTCGCATTGGACAGGTAGACGGACGGATCCCAGAGACCGAGCCATTTGCCCGACTTCTCCGGCCCCATCTTCTCGTAGGCGGGAACCCAGACCGAGCCGTGGTTCAGGAAGCCGCAGCCGTAGACCGGGGCGGCCAGTTTGAAGCGCGAATCGACGCCCGCGATGATGCAGGTGAGATACCCGCCCCAGGAGATGCCGGTGACGCCCGTGCGCTGGGCGTCGACCTCCGGCAGCGAACGGATCAGCGAGTGTGCGAGGATCGCATTGGCGACGGCGTGATAGGGCCACTGGTCCTCGATGGGAGCGCCGATCTGCTGATACGCGGCGTCCCAGCCAGGCGGGCCGGAGAATTCGGTGCGCCGGGCGGATTTGGAATCGCCGCCGAATTTGCCGCAGGTGTCCATGGCGATGGCCGCATAGCCGCGCGAGTTCCACAACTTGACCCACCGCGCGTGTGCCGTGCCGCCGCCGCCGTGGACCAGGACCATGGCCGGGACTTTGCCGGTGGCGGCCTCCCTGGGCAGGCCAAGCCACGCGAAGACGCGCGTGGGTTTGCCCTGGTACGGCAGCCCGTCGAACTCGATGGCCTTGAGCCCGGGTTCGGTGAACTCGGTATTCTCGCGGTAAGCCGGGGCGTTGGACAGGAGGTCGAGGTTCCAGGGAGTCTTCGGCTCGGCGAGACAGGTGAAGGCGAGAAGCAGCGAGGTGAGGCTGAAAGTGATTCTCATGTTTCTATTCCACCTCGGCCGGATCCACCGGCGTGTCCACCGCCTTCTTGGCTTCGAGTACGCCCTTGCTGGAGAGAATCTCCTCGCGGATCTTCTGGGCCAGGTCCTTGTTGTCAAACAGGAACTGCTTGGCGCCTTCGCGGCCCTGGCCCAGGCGCGTGCCCTTGTAGCTGTACCAGGCGCCGGACTTGTCGACGACGTTGCCCAGGACGGCGAGGTCGATCAGGTCGCCTTCATAACTGATGCCCCGGTCGAACATGATGTCGAACTCGGCGTCGCGGAACGGGGGGGCGATCTTGTTTTTGACCACGCGGGCACGCGTGCGGTTGCCGACGGAGACTTCCCCTTCCTTGATTGTCGAGGTGCGGCGGACATCGATGCGGATCGACGAATAGAACTTGAGCGCCCGCCCACCGGTTGTGGTCTCGGGGTTGCCGAACATCACGCCGATCTTCTCGCGAATCTGGTTAATGAAGATGACCACGGCCTTGCTGCGGGAGATGGCCCCGGTGAGTTTTCGCATGGCCTGGGACATGAGCCGGGCCTGAAGGCCCATGTGCGAATCGCCCATTTCGCCTTCGATTTCGGCCCGCGGGATGAGTGCGGCCACCGAGTCGATCACGATCACGTCCACTGCGTTGGACCGCACCAGCAGTTCGCAGATTTCCAGCGCCTGTTCGCCGGTGTCGGGCTGGGACACAAGGAGTTTGTCGATCTGCACGCCGAGGCGCCTGGCCCACGACGGGTCCAAGGCGTGTTCGGCGTCGATAAACGCGGCCGTGCCGCCGAGCTTCTGCGAACTGGCGATGATGTGCAGCGTAAGCGTAGTTTTGCCCGAGGACTCCGGGCCGAAGACTTCGATGATTCTCCCCTTGGGCACGCCGGACCCGCCCAGGGCGATATCCAGCGACAGCGAACCGGTGGGGATGCCCTCGATGGGCTTGATCTCATCGGTCAGTCGCATCACCGCGCCTTTGCCAAACTGCTTTTCGATCTGCTGCATGGCGCGGGTCAACGCCGAATCGCGGGCCGGGTCGGCCACCGGCGACGGGGGCGCCACGGGCTTGCGGATCTCTGGTTTTTCGTGTTTTTCGACAACGACGGGTGCGGACTTTGCCATGACGTGCTCCTTTGGCCGGGTCTGTTTTTCAGCCGGCCGGCTGGTTGGTGACCTGGTTTCGCGAGCGAGCCCGACCCACTCGGGACACCTCGCGCCTGAACTCGACGGGGGTCACCGGAAACCCGTCCCTGTTCAGGGGTTGTTTCGCATACATCGGCCAAACATCACTTTCTGCATGAACAGTTGTTCGCTCGATGTACCTTCCGACTATTTAGCGAATGTACGATGTCCGATTCAAGGGTAAAGATTGCGGATTTATGTTAGGTACAGTTACAACTAATGGATAATTAGATAATTACGACTATTTTATATATTTTTGCTAATATTTTATGTTATTATATATTATCGAACACAGGCCTAGACACGCGACATCAATGTAGCACGACCCAGTATCGCGTCAATGGCCATCGAACCCACCCCTCGACAGACTCTGACCAGTTCTTCGCGGTGACGCCCCAAAAGCGGAACCGCCCACAAAGAGGTGGCCTCAATGTGGGCGGCGAGTGAGTTTGCGGACTTGAAGCCGGTCAGGGTGGCCAACTTTACTGAAAGGAGCATATCCCGCGACTGGGCCGGCAGCCATACCAATTTTCATAAATCTATTGACGTTTCCCGTACTA
>JBEKVL010000330.1:0-7108 GCA_049514055.1 Tepidisphaeraceae bacterium
TTGAGCATGCGGGCCAGGAACGTACGCACGTGCTCCTTCCACGACAAACTCACCAGGCCCGACATGAGCAGGATGCACGCGGAGGCGATGAAGATGCGTTTCAGTTCGGCATAGCTGAGAATCTCGCGGAAATCGAGCTTGCGGGTGAACTCGACGGCCTGATTGCGCATGGCGTGCAACAGGTGCCGAGAGACGGTTTCGTCGTCCTTGGGGTCCTTTAGTTGCACGTAGGAAACGAGCAGGCTTTGCAGGTTGGGATGACGTTTCTCCACCTGGAGCGCCATGCGGACGGGGTCGTAGCGGCGCAGGTATCGCAGCCAGAGCGACCAGAGCGCCCAGAGGACGACGGCGCCTTCCACCACGAGCACGGTCACGCGGCCGGAGCCGGGAAGCTGGAAGAGCCAGTCCACGAGGAAATTGACCAGAGCGAACGCGATCAGCCACATGAGCAGCAGACAGATGCCGCGGACGTGGAAGTAGCGGTGCTCCTTACGCCAGGCGCGCCGCAGCTTGCCCTCGATCTCCATTGAGTTTGGCGCTGCCATAACGCTCATAACAGATTACTCCTGCGCCGCACGTACCATTCGACACCGGCCAGCAACACCACAAAGCAATAGAGCAGCGGCTGGTCCCACAGGTCCATTTCACGGCGTTCGATCGCCACGCGCGGCGGCGTGCCCACCGCCGACGCCAGCGATCGCAGATCGCGGATGGAGATGTACTTGCCATCCGACAGTTCGGCCATCTTGCGCAGCATCGCCTCCTGCATGGCCGGCTCGCGGAATTCCTGCGAGACGGCCTGCACCTCGAAGTCGGCGACGTTGGCCACCGGCTGACTCAGGGCATCGGGGCGGATGAGGAACTGTCCCTCCTTGTCCGGGATGACGACGCCCTGGAACAGGCCGGGGACATCGGGCACCGGCTGGAGCTTGATCTGCGTGGACTCGGCGCCGCCGTCCTTGCGGGCGAGATTGAGCGTGTAGTCGAGGGCGCGCACCGGCTCGTAGGCCGTGCTCAGCACGCTGGCGAATACCTGCACGCGATCGCCGACATTGTATGTTTTGCGGTCGGTTTCGATGGTGATGCGCTTGTTGCCGGCAATCAGTTGCGACAGCGTCAGGAACTGGATGGACTGGCCCCAGAAGCGGGCGTGATACTTGTCGCCCTGCTCGAAGCGCAGGCGCCACAGTTGGTCCGTGCCGACGTACATGACCTTGCCCTGGCCGTAGCGCTGCCAGCAGATCAGCGGGTACTTTTCCTTGGTGCCTGGAACGACCGAGGAGAGCTCCGCCAGCACGGTCGCCCCCTGTTTGACGCCGGCGACGGCCGGAACGCGCACGAGCGGCTTGACCGCGGACCAGAGCTTCTGCGTGAGCTGTGGGGATGCTTCCAGAGCCACGGCCGACGACGAAAGGCCGGCGTCGGTCGGCACCGGATACGTCGTGGGATCGAGCAGCAGGGGGGCATCGCCGGCGATGCGCACGGGCAGCATGTCGGCGATGGGGGGCCTGGTGTAAGTGGCCGGGGCGTAGCGGTGGCCGGCCAGCATGAGCAGCGATCCGCCGCGTGCGCCGACCCATTGCTCGATGCGTTGCAACTGGGGGGTGGTGAAGTACGTGGCGGGCACGTCGCCGATGATCACGAGGTTGAATTTGGACGTCTCGGCCGCCTCGTCCGGGAAACGGTCGATGTACATGTCGGGCGAGAACCGGGCGAGATCCCGGTCGCCCTGGGTCATCAGGAACTTCACATCCAGCCGCCGGTCGCGGAGCAGCACCGCGCGCAGATAGCGGTATTCCCAGCGAGGCTTTCCTTCGACGTAGAGGACCTTGATCTTCTCGTCGATGACCTTCACGTTCTTCTGGATCGCGTTGTTAGTGGTGACGGTTTCCCCGGCCAGGGGCGTCACGGCGGCCACCAGTTTCACATCACCCGACTTGCGCTCGGGGGTGAACATGAGCTCTTCAAATTGTACGCCGCCCGTGAGTGTGATCGCCTTGTGTTCGATTTCCCTGCCGTCGAGTGACAACACAACTTGCGCAGGCTGGTGGTTGAAGCCGTTTGACTGGATCTGCACGCGGACGGGCACTTTCTCCTGGCTGAAGACGGTGTCCTGGACGACCACATCCTTGACGGCGACGTCGGACGGGTCGGACAGGCCGATGCCGACCGGGAAGATCTGGATGCTCTGGGACTTCATGCGCCGGGCAACGTCCAGCGGGTCGACGCCTTCGTTCGAGCCGCCATCGGTGAGCAGCACGACCGCGGAGATAGGCTGGCCGCTGTAGCGGGAGACGGCTTCTTCGATGGCGGAGCCAAGGCTCGTCGATTTGTCGGTGGCGGCGATGCCCTTGAGTGCATCGGCCGAAAGTTCCCCCTCGCCCGAGACGGGGTTCAGGCGCTGGCCGAAGGCAAAGTAACGAATGGGGTGATCCTGGCCGATCTTCTCGAACGGCCGGACCTCGGGCTGGCTGAGAATCCCCTTGGCCAGGTCGAGCCGGGTGGCGCGATCGATTTCGGTACGATAGGGTTCGAGGGCGGCCGTGTCCGCCTGCTCGTAGCGGATCTTCCCCAGGGCGAGAGCCGCTTCGGCTTGTTGCGGCGGGAGGGTGCGTTTGTCCTGGATGGTCATGCTCTGCGACCGATCGACGAGCACCAGCACATTGCCCTGGATGCGCCGGGTGATCTCAGCGGAGAAGCCGGGTTGAAAGAGCATGAGCAGGAGCGTGGCACACACGACCATCCGCAGCGTGCCCAGCACCCAGCGGCGCACGATGCCGAGGGTCCGCTCGCGCGAGTAAAGGAAGACCACGTAAGCCAGGGCGATGGCAAGCAAGAGAATCAGCAGCCACCTCGGCCAGACCTGGCGGAGATACCACTCGAAGTAGTTGACGCTGACGGCGTCCTTGATGCCAAACAATCTCGGAATCATGTCCGTCCTGTCACCGAAACAAGGGCCTCACGTCGCTGATCGTCATCCCGAGTGTGCTCACGAGGGATCTGGCCTGGCGCTCCAACGCCGGATTGTCCGCGAGTACGCCCGGTATGACGGTCTTTCGTGATGGTATCCTTCACTGCTTGACAACTCCTTGCTTACGCCGCGGCCTTATCCGCCAGGAGCGTCTCACGGTTGCTCTTAAGCACATCGACGCTCGATCGCCCGACGAGGCGCTTGGAGAAGCGCCAGGCGAGGAAACTCTCCACCAGCAGCAGCGCAATTCCCACGCCCAGGAGCCACTGCCACAGTTCGATGCCCCGGCGGGTCCGCACGATGCTGGCGGCCAGGTCATCACCGGCGGTGGGCACACGTACGGGAAGGCCGCTGAATGCCAGTTCCAAGGCGGCGGGCGTCAGGCATTCCACGTTGGATTCGGCGGTATCCACGTTCACGGCCACCGTCATCGGCGGCCGATTGGGCGCCTGTATCTCGTAGAATCCGGGCGTGTCGGTGCCGGCGTATTCCACGATGGACTGGCCGTCCCGCTGCACCACCTTGACCGCCGACTCTCCGCCGGATGGGTTCTTCACGGAAAGGTTGCCGGTGATGCCTTCGCCACTGAGGACGAAACTGAGCGGGGTGCCCACCGTGACCGGCCGTTCAAATTCCTCCTGGGTCAGGCTGGTCACCGCCTCGTGCAGCAGGATGGGGAAGAGCGGATGAATGGGCAGTTCGGCCCACTCGCGGTTGGCGCTGGTGGTCCAGAGGAGCACCTTGCCCCGGCCGATCTGTTTTTCCGCCAGCAGCGGCAGATCAGGCCCGACAACCTGAAGCACCGTCCGTGCGCCCGGCGTGAGTTTGATCTTGAAGAACCGGCTCACGCGCGCCGTGGCGACGACTTCTTCGCGAAGCGAGCGCACGAGGTCGATGATCGGGTGCGATCCGCCGGCCGGTCCCAGGGCCCAGCCCGACGTCCGGTCGGGCGGCTGCTTGATGACCTCTTCCAACTCGCCCGGCGACAGCCAGTCCTCGCCGACCTTCATGCGGGCGTTGAAAACCTGCTGATTCACGCGGCCGCCGAGGAACATGACGAGCCCGCCGCCCTGCTTGACGTAGGCATAGATGCCCCTCACCTGTTCGGCGGGCAGATCGCCCACGTTGGCCAGCACGACCACGTCGTAGTCCGCCAGTTTGCGCGCGGGCAGGTCGGTCCAGGGGATGCGGTCCACCGAGAGCGCCCGCACCACGCCGGCCCGCTTGGGCAGCAGCGCCTTGAGGAGGTAGGTCGTGGCGGCGCGCGTGGGCACCTCCGAGGGTTCACCGTCGACGCACAGCACCTTCACCATGTCCCGCACATGGGCCACGGCATGGCGCGCATTGTCGACCATGACGGCATCCCGGCCCAGGCGGGCGGTCAGGCGGACGTTGCCGGGTGCGTCGCAGTGCAGGAAGAACGGCACGGCCATTTTTTCGTGCGGGGCGATCGACGGGATCACCTGCTGCTCGATCGGGTTCTTCTGATCGTTGAAGTAGAGGCTCACCACCACGTCCTGCTGCACCGACGGGCCGAAGTTCTCCACCTCGGCGACATAGCGGGCGGACATTCCCTTGCGGAGCGCGCCGGATGCCAGCTCGAAACGGCTGATGCCCAGGTTCTCGGCCCCGGGAGTGTCCGTGGGCAGATAGAACAGGCTGCGGTCCTGCGATCCCAGCGCCCGCATCAATCCCTTGCTCTTGTCCGACAGCACTTTCCAGGTGGTGATCTGGGCGTCGGACACCAGGTAACACTCCTTCACGGGCGACTTGAGCTCCCGCATGAGTGTTTCGCACTCTTCCAGGCAGCGTTCGAGGCTCAGCCCTTCAGCAAGCGGGGCGGCATCGTCCAGGACTCTGGAGAACCGCTGTGGCTCATAGGGCACATTCCGCAGCAGGATGTGCGGGCGCTGGCCCATCAGCACGATCGTGACCGGATCGCCGGGATCCAGCGTCTTGAGCACTTCGCGCACACGCTGCGTTGCCTGCTCGAAGCGCGAGGTCGCATCGCGCTGGCTCATGCTGTATGAGGCATCGATGCCGATGACGACTCCGACCTGTTGCTTGCCGAGGCCGCGCGCGGCCGATCCCATCAGGCTCGGGCGCGCCAGGGCCAGGGCGATCAGGGCCGCGGCCGTGCAGCGCAGGATCAGCAGGAGGATGTCCTCCATGCGCACCTGCCGGGAACGAACCACCAGCGCCTTGCGCAGCAGCTCCATTGCACCCCAGTCGATCTGCTTGTGCCGGTAACGGTTCAGCAGGTGGATGATGATCGGGACGCTGATGCCCGCCAGCGCCAGACCGCCCCACAGCAAAATGGAATTCAGGAACGCCATATCACCTGCTTCTAAACATCGGCTCCTGCTTACGGATCAACACGGGGTCCAGCCATGCCACGCCGCATGGGAAGCGGGGCGCCGAGGCAAAGTCCACTTCGATGGTCAACTCTTTAGCGGCACCGAGATCCAGCGTCGCAACACCTGGTCCATCGGCCGGGGTTACTTTCTGCTCGAGTAATACCTTTTCGCCCGCGCGCACGCGGATCAGTGCGTCACCACGCGTTCCAGCGACGCTCTGCTGCGCCAGCCGCAACGTCGCGCCGGGCTGCGACAGGGGATAACGCACGATCGTCCGGGGTTGCAGCGTGATCTGGTGCAGGCAGCCGGCCGGTTCGGCGGCCGCCAGTGCCGGCAATGCCGAGGGGCCTGTAACGCCGATGGTCTGCATCTGCCCGCGGGCAAAGCCGGTGATGAACGTGACTGCCGGCGTGGAGCGAACCAGGCTGCGAACGGCGGCCGCGGGAATCGTCAGCTTGCCCACGGTGGCGTGCTGCAGTTCGATGCGATCGGCGCCAAGTGTCGCGCGTCCTCTGAAAGTGCTTCCGTCAATCAGGCCGACTTCGTCGTCGTCATGGCCGGCGGGCAAGGTCGTGGGAGCCGCAACATTCACATATCGCAACGAGCCTTCGCGCGGCAGCGTCAGGATGCCCAGCGTGCTGTCGGCGGAAACGCGGTCAGCGTTGATCCACATGAGGGTGCAGGGGACCGGCTCGGCGCCTTCGCGATAAAGCGTGCCGGGCGTATTGCCCGCCCGGCCACCGGCGTCAGGAACCAGGTCGACCATCCGCACCGAAGCCAGGTCCACATCGCGTTCGCCCAGCAGCGGCGAGATTACCTTGAGTTTCTTGCCCGTCAGCCGTTGTAGATTCACATGCCAGATTTCGCCGCTGGACATGTAGAGCGTCTGAGGGGCCGCCACCGACGGACTGGCCTCCTGTCGCAGGACAAATACCAGGTCGTTCCAGGCGACGGTTCGGTCCTGGACTCTCACTGACTTTTCGCCAAACACGATCCGGCCGAAGAACCGGCCCTGCATGCTTTCCACGACATCGGCGTAAGCCGGAATCGTCCATGCCATGAGCATGAGCAGTCCCGCGACGAGGCAGCTTGGGATCGTCGACCAGACAACCATCCAGTTTCCGTCTCCGAGCAACAGGTCATGCCCATGATTCCGGGCAAGTGGGAAACGTCCTGTCTCACAGCAGTTGTCATGCTGAGCGTACTCGCGAAGCATCTGCCGTTGGATTTCGAGGCCAGATCCCTTGCGAGTACGCTCGGGATGACGGTTTGCAGTTCGGATGGCGTTCCCGGAGAAATGGTCGCGCCTGGGTGTCACGGCTTGCAGTAGACAAGCCGTGCCACTCCGAATCGCGGCAGTTGTTCCTGCTCGAATCCGCATCGGCCGGGATGTTCGTGTGCGGCGGTTCATGGCAATGCTATCGCGCCCCCGTGTGCATGCGGTGAATCAGGAATCCGGTCAGCACCTCGGCCACGGGTCTTGAGGTGTCGGCCAGGACGTAATCCACCTCGGCCCGCTCGCAGGCGACCTTGATCTGGCGGATGAACTTGCCCAGTTCCTCGAGATAGGCGGCCCGGATGCGTTTTGGTTGCGTGACAATATCGCCTTCATTCTCCAGGCCGCGGAACCGGCAGGTGCCGTCGAAAGGAAACTCCAATTCGGCCGGATCCAGCGTGTGGAACACCACCACGTTGTGTCCCTTGAAACGCAGATGGTCGATGCCTTTGAGGAACTCCTCGACATGGTCGAAGAGATCGGAAAAGAGCATGACCACGCCCC
>JBEKVL010000331.1:0-7097 GCA_049514055.1 Tepidisphaeraceae bacterium
GATCCGGCTGATCGACAAGGAACGGGACGAACTGATCATCAAGGCGGTGTGCAATCTCTCGCCGGAATATCTGGCCAAGGGGCCGGTGCTGCTGTCGACGGCCGCGATCGACCGCGAGGCACTTTCCTCCAAGGGATACTGCCACGTGCTGGACATGACGACCGATCCGCGGGTGCAGTATTCGCACGAGGCGCAGCGGGAAGGAATCGTGTCGATGTTGTCGGCGGGAATGCGGTACAAGGGCCGCGCCATCGGCGCCCTGCGCGTGTATACGAGCGAGCAGAAGGCATTCTCACAGTTGGAAATCGACCTGCTCAAGGCCGTTGCCGCCCAGGCCGCGGCCGCCATCGAGAACACGCGGTTGTACGAAGAGAGCCTCCGGGCCAAAGAGCTGGAGAAGCAGGTGAAGATGGCGTCCGAGGTGCAGCAGCGGATGGTCCCGCGCGAAGCGCCCAGGATCGAGGGGGTTGATCTGGCGTGCGTGTACGTCCCCTGCCATGCGCTCGGCGGCGACCTTTACGACTACATCGAGCTGCCCGGCGAGAACATCGGCCTGGTCGTCGCGGACGTCTCGGGCAAGGGCGTCCCCGCGAGCCTGATCATGGCTGCGGTCCGGGCGTCGATTCGTGCGCATGTCGATAACATCTATTACCTGTACGAGGTCATGCGGCGTGTGAATCGAATGGTCTGCCGTGACACCCGGCCGGGCGAATTCGTCACCTGTTTTTACGGCGTCCTGGACAGGCACACGCGGCGGCTGACCTACTGCAATGCCGGACACCCGCCGCCGCTGCTGCTGCGTACGGGACAAGTGACGGAATTACAGGGCGCCAATCTCGTGCTGGGCGTCGAACCGGGCGAGGCGTACGAGCAGCACGTCGTCGACCTGCAATCCGGCGACATCCTGCTGCTGTACACGGACGGCCTGACGGATGCGATGAACTTCGACCGGGACACCTGGGGCCGCGAGCGGCTTATCGCCGCCTTTGCCAAAGGCGGCGCCACGGCCGAACTGATCTCGCAGAACGTCCTCTGGGAGATGAGGCGGTTCGTCGGCCTGAGCGAGCAGAATGACGACATCACCGCGATGGTTGCACGAATGGCGTGAGAACTGCGAGCCTACAATCGTCCGGCCATGCGATATTCTTACGGCGAGTTCGACGGTCACGAGTTCCCGACACCCGACAAGCTCTTCGGGTTCGACCAGCTCATGCAGTTCATCCTGCAATACGGCGAGCAGGCGATGCGGGCCATCGAAGAGATGCTGCGGGAGCCGAAGAACCCGGCCCAGTCGGCCCTGCTCGACCGGCTCATCGAAGACGGGCTGATCGAAAAGGACGCCAACGGGAAGGTGCATCTCACGCCGCGCGCCGTCGCCCGCATCGAGATCAAGGCCCTCGGTGAGGTTTTTGAAGGTTTGCGGCGCGGCCAGCGCGAAGGGCATGAGAAGATCACCCCCGGCCACGGCGGCGAGCGGATCGAAGGCACGCGGACCTACCAATACGGCGACAACGTCTCGGAGATCGACCTTCCCGAAACCCTGCGTAATGCCCTCCGCCGCCACGGCCTGCGCAAACCCGGCGATGGCGGCCCGCTCATCGGCCTGGCGGAGCACGACTTCGAGATGCACCTGCACGAAGGGACCACGAGCTGCTCCACCGTCGTTCTTTTGGATATGTCCGGCTCGATGATGCGCCAGGGCCGGTTTCTCGCGGCGAAGAAGGTCGCCCTGGCAATGCAGGCGCTGGTCCGCGGGCGGTTTCCGCAGGACACGCTCGACTTCGTCGGCTTCTACTCCGGCGCCGCCCGGATTTCCGAAACGCTCCTGCCGCTGGCCATGCCCAAGCCGGTGACGATCTACGACTACGAAGTACGTCTGCGAGTGAAACTCGACGAGATCGACCGCGCCCCGCAACACTTCACGAATCTCCACCTGGGTCTGCAAATGGCCCGCCGATTGCTAAAACGCCGCCCGGCCGAGAACAAGCAGTTGCTGATCATCACCGACGGCCAGCCGACCGCGCACGTCGAGGGGGATTACGTCCTGCTGCTCTATCCGCCCGACGAGCGCAGCACCGTGGCGACGCTCAAGGAGGCCGCGCTGGCCGTGCGCGAGGGTATCCGCGTCTCCACGTTCGCGCTGATCGAGGACTACTGGGGCATGGACTGGGTCGGCTTCGTCGAACAACTGACACGACTGACCAAAGGCATCTCGTTCTATGCCAACAGCGAGTCGCTGGCGTCGTGCGTGATGGAGAGCTATCTCACCGGCCGGAAGAAGAAGACGTATATCGCCTGATGGCGCTTTCGCCACGAGGCTGGCGCGCAATCGCCGTTGACGCGGTGGGTGAACGGTGGAACAAGAATTCCCGGCTGTCGTACAACAGACATTCTTGTCCGTCGCTTCACCTGTCACACGTTGTGTGACAGAGTCTACTGGCCGATCACTCGCGGCATTTGCGCACCGGCCGCGTCGGTCTCAAGTTGCCGTCTGCGTTCGGCGTCGCGAGTGGCAGCGCGTGTTTCCATGGTTGCCGCCTGCAACGCCGCATCCATGCTGTCGGTCAGTCGGGTCGCATCGACAAGTCGCTGCACCGCGGCCTGGATGCTCTTGAGGCGGGCTTCAAGTTCCATGGTCTGGACGGACGCCTCCAGCAACTGCTTGTTCATCTCGTCGATCGCGGGGCCGCCTGCCTGGCGCGCGATCTGCTCGCCTCGCTCGAGGATGCGCACGCGTGCTTCGGATTCGGCCGCCTGCGCCTCGAGCAGTTGCTGCGAACTCACCGTCCCGGTCTTGCTGAGTTGGCGGATCGTCTGCGTTTCCGCCGTCCGCGCATCGAGGATGGCGCGCAGCTCGCGAGTAATCGCATCGGACTCAGCCAGCAGCGACGCCTTTTTTGCGGCGGCGCCCAGGACTTCCTCGATCGCCTTGCGCCTGGCCGCGGCGGCGGCGGCGTCGATCTGCAACTTCTGTCGCTCGGCGTCAAGCGATGCAAGCGCCTCGCGAAGCCTGGCGGGAGTGACATCCGCCCGGCCGGTGGCTTTACGAAGCTCATCCCGCAGCGCGTTGGCCTCGGCCTGAGCGCGGTCCGCGCGCCCGCGGCTAAGATCGGCGGCAACGGACGCCTGTTCCATCTGCAGACGAAGTGGCTCCAGACAGATGCGCCGGATAACGTCCGGAACTTGGGCGGCGATTCGTGCCGTGAACTTCTCCCGCGTGGCGCGGTCTATCTTTTCGAGTTCCGGCGTTGCCGGCTGGAACGAGATTCTCAGATCCCGGACTTTCAAATCGCCCAGCAGCGAGAAGTTGTCCGAGAAAGAAACCTGGATGGCCTTGGCAGCTATCTCGGGGTCGGAAATGTGAAGGATGTCGCGACCCTCCGGGATCGCCGCCTGCTTGAATTCGCGCCACACGTCCCCAAAGGTGGGGCAGGCCAGCGGGACTTTCCCTTCCGGCAACTCGCCGATTGAGAACACATGCATGGCAAGATCCTCGACCTGGACATTCTGCGGCTGAGCCGCGGGTCGTTCCGCGCCAGCCTGCGTCCATGCACTGCCGCACAGACCCAATACACACATGATGCTCAACCAGATGGTCTTCATAATGTCACCTTATCCTTATCCTTGACTGAGTTCTCGAATCCTCTGTTTCGCCAGTTCCGCGCCGCACGAATCCGGGAAGAGCTCAATCACGCGCTGATAGCGCGCAATCGCTTGCTGGCGGTCGCCCGCCTGATGCTCGACGGCGCGGGCGGTTTCGAGCACGATCATGGCCGACCTCTCAAAGTCAAACCGCAACTCCAGCAGCGGGTCGCGAGCGGTGGTTGTGACAACACGGCGATGCGTGGCCCGGTCCACGGTGGCCAGGCGCGCATCGCCCTCATCCCTCAGTTGCCGGACACGCTCCAGAAGCAATGCGATATGCCGCGGCGTCATCCCCGGCACTGGAGGGATCGGCCGCGGTATCGTGACACGCAGGCCGACGACGATAAGTGCCAGCACGACGATTGAGCCCGCCGCGCGGAAACGGCGGCGCCTGGCAAGGCGACGGCGGACCACCGCGGCGATCGCGGCCGGAGGGGCGCCGAGCCCAGGCATCGGGGTATCGGCCTGTACGAGCAGATGCCGGAGTTGATCTTCGTTCATGGCTGCACTCCTTTGAGCAACACACCCAGTCGTTGTCGTGCGCGATGCAGGCGCACCTCGAGCGTGTTGCGGCGTAAGCCGAGGATGCGGGCGATGGCGTCCAGAGGCAGGTCTTCAAGATAGTGGAGCACGATGACCTCTCGATACGCTACGGGCAGTGTGAGAATCGCCGCCCGGACAGCTCGCTGGCGATCACGGCGTATGGCTTCGGTGTCGGCCGGTGCCGCAGCTTTCTCGGCACGGGCCAACATCCAGCGCAGGCCGCGAAACCGCACCCCGACCCGGCGGCGCCAGGTGCGGCATCGGTTGACAGCAATGGCGGTGATCCAGGTGCCGAGGGCCGACTCCCCTCGATATCGCCCGCTGCGCGACAGCACGGTCATGAAGACCTCCTGCACGACATCCTCCACATCCTCCGGCCATCCCAACAGCCGCCGGACCAACCGCGCAACGCGGGGCTGGTGTCGCCTGATGATCTCCTCGAACGCGCCAGGCGATCCGGCCGCACAGGCCCGCACCAGTGCCCGCTCGCCGTCGGCATCGGCCGCCGGCCAAGGCACGGCATCCATGGGCAGGTCAGCGGTCACCACAGCATTAGACTCCGTTGCACCGCACAACTTACAGCAATCTGGAATCTCAAATTTCAGATTTGAAATCTCAGATTTGAAATTTGTGATATCTGAAATTCCAAATCTAGAATTCCCAATATATCAGTTCCCGCTCCGTTTGACCCCCACACCCTCCCCTCTATAATGCCGCCGCAGTTGCCTTTACCCCAGACAGGAGCATCGCTTGCGACGCAGATGGATCGTATCGCTGGTGTGCTGGACGCTCACGGGCTCCCCTGCCGCTTTTGGCCAGTATGCCGCGCCTTCGGATATGCTCATCGCCAATGCGCCCAAGGCGCAGACCTGGCTGCATGATGGCGCGCACATCGCGATGCTCCAGGGACCCGTAAGCATCGACCTCGACAAGAACCACCTCTCGGCCGACAGCGCCGTGCTCTGGATCACCACGCTGGACCGCAGCGTCGCCGATTTGCAGCGCGTAGAGATTTCGCTCGTCGGTCACGCCCGCGTCGAACAGCCCAACGGCATCGTCCGCAGCGGCCCCCGCCTCTTTGTTGATGCCAAAGTCCGCGGCACCATCCGCCTGGCCACGCCCAGCCGGGTCGGCGGCGACGAAAGCGCCTCCGAACTCTACAAGACCGCCGATGCGCTCCGCCCGCGCATCTTCCGCGGCGCCGAAGGAACCGGCCGCTGGATCATCGAGGAACCGGAGATCGCCCAGACGCCCACCACCCAGCCCACCGATCGCTTCCGGCCCCTCCAGCCCGTCTCCATCACCGCCGAGCAGTTCAACACGACCACGACGCCGGACGGCAAGGTCGCGGCGATTCTCAGTGGCAAGATCACGCTCTTTCAGAAGAGCAAGGAAGGCGACCTCATCGAGCTGCTGGCGGATCGGGCCGTGATCTTCACACCGTTTGAGAACCTCGGCAACATCGGTCCCACGGACCAGCTCAAGACCATCGAACAGGCCGTCACCGGCGCGTACCTCGAAGGCGACGTGCGCATCATCCGCACGCCCGCGAACATGGCGAAGGAAGGCGAGCAGCGGCTCGAGGCCAACCGGGCCTATTACGATTTCACCACGGATCGCGCCGTGCTCACCGACGTGATCATGCACAGCGCCGACCCCAAGAGCAACATCCCCATGGTCGTGCGGGCCCGCATGTTGAGGCAAATCTCGCTCAACGAGTACACGGCGGAAAAGGCCACCGTCACCACCAGCACCTTCAACACGCCTTCGTACAGCATCGGCGCCGCGACCACCTACGTCCGGCAGACCGAATTTGGAAACCAGGTCACGGGCGTGCGCACCAATTTCGTCGCCCACGATGTCACCTTCGATCTCTGGGGCCTGCCTGTCTTCTACATGCCGGTGGTTGCCGGCAGCGTCGTCCAGAACGACCCCCTGCGGCACATCGAGGCGGTCGGCTCCAGCATCTACGGAATGGGCGTTCGCAGCGACTGGGGGCTTTTCGAGAGCATCGGCGAGATCCCGCCGAAGGGCACCGACATTTCCTATCACCTCGATTACTTCAGCAAACGCGGCCCGGCGACGGGGCTGGACGCCAAGTACGTTGGCGGCTGGATCGACAACAACACGCTCGATCCCACCAGCTATTCGGGGGATTTCCGCAGCTACATCGTCTACGACACCGGTGTGGACAAGCTCGGTAAGGAGCGCGTGGACGTCGAGCCCGACAGCGAAGTCCGCGGCCACTTCTACTGGCGGCACAACCAGTTCGTCGACGACTGGCAAATCCAGGTCACCGGCGGCTATATCTCCGATGCGACCTTCATGGAAGAATGGTTCAACCGCGACTTCCGCAACGGCCCGCCGCAGGACACCGCCTTCTACGCCAAGCACCAGAAGGACACCGAGGCATTCACCTTCCTTGTGAGCGGCCAACCCAACGACTTCACCACCTCCGCCAGCGCCTACCAGGAAATGGCCGAGATCGAGCGCCTTCCCGAACTGGCCTACTACCGCATCGGCGACAGCGTTTTCGACGACAGCATGACCTTCTTCAGCGCCAACAATCTGGCGGCGCTGCAGTTCAAGAACAGCAGCAAGTCGCTTTCCGATCTCGGGTTCGCCAAGGCCGACGTCGGCTACCAGTCGCCCGGCCTGCCTTCCTACGGCCAGACGGGCACTCCGGAAGACACCACCTACCGCGGCGACTTCCGCCAGGAAATCGACTGGCCGTTCAGCCTCTGGCGCTTCAAGGTGGTTCCCTACGTGATCGGCCGGTACTCGGCATGGTCGGAGTGTGTCGAGGGCGGCAGCACCGACCGTCTCTATGTCGGCGGCGGCGCGCGGCTGACCACCGCTTTCTGGAAAGTCGACGACACCGCCCAGTCGGACCTGTTCGACATCCACCG
>JBEKVL010000332.1:0-7073 GCA_049514055.1 Tepidisphaeraceae bacterium
GGCCGCGGAGGCCAGGGTGGTCGATCCGGAAACCGACAAGATGCTGGGTAGCGCGCCGATGCGGCCGTTCCGCGAGTGGTACGGCGGAGCGGAACTGCACCTGAAGGATGTGGCGATCCCCACCGCCGACTTCGGCAAGGCCGGAGCCGGCAAGGCGACCGCAACGCCCGGGAAGAAGGTGCAACTGGTCGTCGTCCTCCGGGACAAAGATGGCAAGGAACTCAAGTCAGCCGCGCAGCAGCTCGATCTGCTGCGCTATGCCGCCGAGTGGATGAACAACAAGGTGGGCGTTTCGGACAAAGTCATTCCGCCCTGGACGCCGGTGGAGGTGAAGGGGAGCGAGGTGGGCTTGTGGAACCGGACGCTCTCGCTGGACGGCTTGGGCATGGCCAGGAAGGTGATCAACGGCGGCGTGGCCCAGCTTGCCGCGCCCATGCGGCTGGTGGCGGTCAAAGACGGCCGGGAAATCGAGGTCCAACCCGGCGACGCCCGCGTGGGCCGCCGCGTCGAGGCGGAAGCGGATTTTACGGGAACCGGCGAGGCCGCCGGGCTGCGTTTCGCGGCGCGGACGCACGTCGAGTTCGACGGGTTCGTCAACGTCAATCTCGACGTGGCTCCTGCCGGCAAGGATCCGGCCAGGGTGGACAGACTGTTCCTTGAGATCGCCTTGCCGGCCGATGAGGCCACACACTTCTGCACGACGGCGGGTGGCTGGTCCGCCGTCCATGATGCCCTGCCCGACCACTGGAGCAGCCAGAGCACTTCGTCCGGGATGCTCGTGGGCGATTTTGTGCCCTACATCTGGCTCACCAATTCCGACCGGGCGCTGCTCTGGTTCGCCGATCACGACAAGGGCTGGAACCACGAGCAGGGAAAGACGCTGCCCACGCAGGACATCGTGCGCAAGGATGGCAATGTCTATCTGCGCGTCAATTTCTTTCAGGTTCCGACCGAGGTGGCGGAACTCCGAACCATTACCTGGGGCTGGCAGACGTTTCCATCGCGGCCGCTGCCGCCCGGCTGGCGCGCCACATTGTGTGCTCCCCGGCCGCCGACGCCGAACACCCGCAATTCCTACTTCTGGATTGACGCCGATCACGGCGACGCTCAGCCGCTCGTTGGGGCTCTTGCTCTGCGCCGCCGGTTCGGCGGCGTGAATACTGCCCGGCTCGACGGCCACATCACCTCTGGCGACAAGCATTCGTTCCAGAAATTGGCGGCGACTGATGTGTTTCATGTTTCTCTCCACGTAAATGCGCCCTCGTTGAGATGGCGTTGACTCCAAACTGATCGACTGGCATTGCAGCGATCCAACAAAGACATGATACCCGAGTTTCGGCCCGGCGAGCTTTCAGCGTGTCGGCACGCCGTCGTCGCCTTGCACAATGTTGCCGGTTGCCAGGAATTGAGGGCGTCACAGCCATCAACCGGATCATAATGTGCGTGGCGGCGATGCTCGGCGTGATCGCAACGGCATCCGCCCAACCGACGGGTGCCCCCCAGCGTCCGGCTCGGCGCGCACAAGATTCAGGGAACTCGTTTGGGGCCGATAGATGCGGCGGCGATGGCTCCCGGCGCTTCAGCCCTGATGGCGGCCTTGAATACCTGGCGATAAGAGAAAAGTCGCTCTATCGCGTTCAGTATACCCCCGAGCATTGAGTGGCCGGAGGACGCATGGAGAAAACACGTCTTGGATGTGGCGGGCAAAGGGAGGGGCGCTACGCAGAGGTTCATTCGCGCCGTGCCGAGGTTGAGCGGCACATCGACGTTGTTCTCAACAGTCAAGGGTCGCAGGACTACCACGTTGTGACGGAAGGAACCCGATGAATATGATACGGATTCTGATGGCGGGCCTGATTTGCCTGACGGCAGCCTGTCCGCTGCGGTCTGCTTTGGCGGCATCGCCAGCGCAGGACTTTCCGGCGATGGCCAGGATGGATGATGCGAAGTTCAAGAGCATCCTGACGCGCTGGGAGAAGAACATCACCGGCGATGCGCGCAATCGGTACTGCGACAAAGTCATGGGCGAGGATATCGGCTGGAAGATGACGCCGTTCATGGACGGCTTCTACTACGGCTACCTGGCCACCCACGACACCAAGTGGATTGACATGCTGGTCGACTGGACCGACTCGTGGGTCAAGCGCGGCGTGACGGAACCTGACGGCTACATGGGCTGGCCCGAGCCCAAGGCGGCCGGGACCGAGGTGGATAATCTCGACAGTTTCAACGCCGACAGCATGCTCGGGGAAGCGATGGTGTTGCGGTCCGCGGTACTGATGGCCACCGAGATTCTCAAGACGCCGGCGCTGAAGGAGAAATACGGCGCCAAGGCCGAAAGCTACGTGAAACTTTCGGAGCAGGTCTACGAGAAGTGGGACAAGCGAGGCTGCTGGCGCGAGACAAAGAACGGCGGCATGATCAGCGTCGTGCTGCCCTTCGGGATCGACGGCAACTCGGGGAAATGGACGTCGGGATACGAGACGAGGAACGCGCCGGGCATGGGGTTTTCCCACCCGAATAACAAGGCCAACCACGTCGCCCGCTGGCTGCTGGCGATGGCGGACGTCACGCAAAAGTCGGTCTACCGCGAGCGCGCCGAAAAATGGTTTACGCTTATGAAGTCGCGGATGAAGGCGAAGGACGATGGCACCTACGCCATCTGGAATTACTGGGAACCGGCTGGCCCGTGGGATTACAAGGCGAACGGGGCTGGTGCTACCAAGCATTGGGTCGGGGTCCATCCGAACACGGGATACTATCAAATCGACACGGATGGCATCGCCGATGCCTATCAGCACGGCCTGGTGTTTGGCAAGGAAGACATCGACCGGCTGATTGCCACCGCCCTGGCGGCAAAGCGCGACTGGGCGGCGCTGGTGCCCTACAACGCGGAACTCCAGAAGCGATTTGAGGCCGGCCTCAAGCCCGACAGTTGGGCTGGGCTGGCTGCCGCGCCCAAGTACCTGGCCCTCCAGGCGGCGCTGCCCCAGGGGACGCAGCAACCTCCGGCGGCGACGCAACCGCCCACCGCGCGGCAACCTCTCGCCGCGCCAGGCCGGACAATCACCTTTGATGACAAGCAGACATTGGTCGGCTGGACGATCACAGGCGACGCGACCATCGACGCCGGCAAGAGCCGCGCCGGCAAGAGCGGCGCGCTCAAGGTCGGCGCGGGCGCCAAGGCCGTGCTGAAACTTCGCGACATGGACGGGACGGGCAAGGTTGAGATGTGGGTCTACGACGACGCCACCGCGCCCGAGAATCCCAAGGCATCCCGTGTGGGTCCGCGCTGGGGCCTGATGCAGAACGATGGCAAGGTGTTCGCGGTCGGCATTCTCTACGCCGGCTACCTTGGTGGCAACGAGGGGTACACGGCCACGGCCTGCGACCAGAAGGACTGGTTCAACCAGTTGTTCTGGCTCGGCCAAAAACGTGCGCCCGCCGCCTGGCACAAGTGGACGATTGGTTTTGATGCCGACGAGGGTTTGCAGATTTTCCACAATGACAAGCCTCTCAGCGTGGTGCTGGACAAGGCAGACCTGAAAGGCTTCAGTTCTGTTGCCATCTGGGGTGATTCGGGCAAGGGAAACGAACAGACCATCTGGATCTCGGACCTCGCCGTGACCCTGGGCGGCCCGGCGAACGTCCCGGTCGCCGCCGAGGCCAATCCCTACGACGCCAAAGCCATCGCCGCCGATCCCGCCGTCAATCGGCCGGTGGTCGTCTACACCAAGGACAACGCTCCCAAGACACCGGGGCTCGAGGAGTTGCCCCTCAAGGAGAGCGTCTCGCAATACGGTATGACCTGGACTTTTGAGAAGCCCGCGCGTGTCGGCCAGTTCATCAACGGTGACTGGTACGTCGTCGGCCCGGTGACGGTCAAGGAGATCGACCCCAAGCCGCTCTATGGCGACGAGATTCCCAGGAATCAGCTCGATCACATGGACAAGGAGCGCAAGGAAGAGCAGCGCATTCGTAACGGCTTCATGCTCAACCCTCCCGCCGCGATGAAAGTCGCCTACGACAGCGGCGTGCGTAACTGGTTCGATCCGTCGCTCATCGGGAAACTGCCGGTAACCATGAAGCCCGGCGATTCGCTGGTCTCGACCATCAGCATGCCCAAGGGCCTGGTGCTCAGCGCTCCATTGCGCAACAAGATCGAGCGCGGCGTCGACGACAGCAGCCCCATCCGCACCGCCGCCGTGCTGACGTGCGTGGCCGGGCCGCAACCCGCCGATGCGCTACGCCCCGCCTTCTGCGACCGCCAGCAGAGGATCTATCTCGCCCGCGACCTGAGGCGTCAATTGCTCCCCACGGCCGCCGTCCCCAAGAGCCTGGCGAACGTTCAGCAATACATCCGCTTCACCCAGCGGCCGTGGCTGGGAACCTGCTTCTTCGGCTTTGAAGAACCGGTCGAAAACATGCCTTCCTACGGTCTGGAGTACGGCCGGGTTGCCGGCATTTCGGCACTGCTTCTCTGCACCGACCTCAAGCCCGAGCAGAAAGAGCTGTTGCTGGTCAACTACGTCCAGATCGGCATCGACCTCGGCGGCATGATCACGAACGGCCACCCCGGCTGGCAGGGCTTCGGTGGTCACGGCAGCGGCCGCAAGCTGCCCATCGTCTTCGCCGGCCTGCTGCTGGGCGACGATCAACTGGCCAATATCAACAAGAGCTTTCCCAAGGTCAGCTTCGGCGAAGATGAACAAACAGCCTATGGCGATGGCTGGACCGGCGCCAAGGTCGTTTTCGCCGGCCACCGCGCCATCGACGCCGCCACCGGCATCGCCCGCACCGGGACCGGCCCCTACGAGCACACCTTGCCCTCCACCTGGAAAGCCGGCGACAACACCAGCGAAGCCTATCGACGCTGCTGCACCAGCGTCGGCTGGGTCGCCCAGGCGCTCGCCCTCCGGCTGATGCACGGCGAAACCGCCTGGAACCACGACGCATTCTTCGACTACGTCGACCGCTGGATGTACGAGAACGACGCCGAGTTTGTCAAGACGATCAAAGAGGCCACCGACAAGGACCACGACAAGGACTTCTCGCGCCAAGGCCAGGCTTGGGACGCTTTCGTCAACGAAATGTGGGCCAAACACCGTCCCACTCTGGCGGCGCCGACCGACGGCTGGAAACAGAAGCACGACGACGCCTACTACCGCGCCGCGATTGAGAAGTCGACGGCGCCCAAATGACGAGGTCAACTGAAGACAATCTGCTCGAAGCGAACGGCCGCTACGGCATCTCCATCGGCCACAAGGACACCGACAACCTGTTGCGGCACAACCGTGTCATCGGCAATAAACGCGACGGCATCTGTTTCCGCGACGAGAGCGTCGGCATGGCCGCCCACCGCAATCGCCTGGAAGAAAACACCATCGAGAACAACGGCCAGGCGGGCGAGGTGGCCGGCATTCGCATCATGGGCCAGACCAACGACCTGGTCCTGCGCAACAACATCTTCTGCGACGCCCGCCCAGCGCAAGCAGACCATCGTCGTCCAGATCGAGGCGAAAGTCGGGCCGGTGACGCTTGAAGGGAACACGGTCGAAATCGGCGCGGCCTTCAAAGATCAGCGCGCGACGGCGAAATAGAACACGACAACCTCAGGCGGGACCGAGATCGCCGCTCACCAAATCTCCACCGTGAACAGCGCGGCCCTGCGGCGGTATGAACGTCCGGGAATGCCATTATGCGCGAGACGTGCTACGCAAAGGGCGACTGGCCGAAGGTGCCGATGCGGAGCTTGACGAAGGGAGCGATGCAGACCATGTTCGCGACCGCCGTCAAACTTACGGTGCTGTCGATCGTCGTCGTGTGCGTCATTGGGGCGCTTGCGGCCCAGGAGCCGCCGGCGAAGGGTGGCCCGCCGTCGCCGCCTGCGGCCACCCGCGCCCCCACGTCACGGCCAATCACGGCTCCCCTGAGGATCCTTTCGACGAATCCCAACTACTTTACGGATGGCGCCGGCAAAGCAATCTATTTGACGGGGTCTCATACCTGGAACACCCTCCAGGATTGGGGAACGAATGACTCGATCCAGCCTCTGGGCTTTGAGGCGTTCGTGAAGATGCTCGTCGCCCATCACCACAATTTTACGTTGTTATGGGCGATAGAACTGCCGACATTCCATGGATTGCCTTCCACAGCGACTGCGCCGCCGGATTTCAGCGTCAGTCCACACCCGTGGCAGCGGACAGGGCCGGGCAACGCCACCGACGGGAAATTGAAATTTGACCTCACGAAATTCAATCAAGCGTACTTTGGCCGGCTTCGTGACCGTGCCCGGCAATTGCACGCGGCGGGCATTTATGTTGGAGTTTATTTCTTCACGGGCGAGTTTCTCAACGCCTTCCGCTCCCCACATGACGGATATCCGTTCACAGGCGCTAACAATGTGAATGGCCTTGACGGCGATGTTGGAATCGGGGCAGTGACCATGGCAGCGCCCAATGCCATCACGGCGGTGCAAGATGCCTATGTGAAAACACTGATCGACACGCTCAACGATCTGCCGAACGTTCTCTGGATAGTCTCCGAAGAATCGCCGCGAGACTCAGCCTGGTGGAACAGCCACCTGATTGCCCTCGCTCGCACCTATGAGGCCGGGAAACCGCTGCAACACCCCATCGGCTATGCCGTGCCGGCTGACAACAACGATGCCACAATTACCAACAGCGATGCGGACTGGATCGCGCCCGCCGCCAGACTCTCGCCAACCACCAGTTCCGGCACCGGCAAGCCGAAACCGAAACAGTGGCTACACGGTGGCCACACATCAGTACAGCGTGCGTTGGAAGGCAGAGCCAGGGTGACGCGCAGAGCAAAGGTGGTGGTCCGATGACCCCTACCCCCAAGAGCGCGGAAGGGGTGCCCCGGTCGATACACCCGGCCAGACGCTTCAGGTGCTCTTCCGCAGGCCCCCTTTTTTCGCGTCCAGGTTCCGCTGATTCGATGCCCGCGAGCGAACCGGCGCCGGCCGTCTCGACTTCAGAGCAGGTGGCCTTGGATTACTGCACGACGGTACGGGGGATTCTCAACAACGATCAGGGCGGGCCGCTGGAGCC
>JBEKVL010000333.1:0-7069 GCA_049514055.1 Tepidisphaeraceae bacterium
CTGTTTCCCGCTCGGCACGATCGACCTGGGCACGCACCTGTTTGTGACCCAGCCGGACGACATGCTCTTCGCTTATCCCAACAAGGTCATCGACTTCGTGTTTGAAGTTCCGACTTCAGCGTTGCAGAGGACCAGCAGGGGAATGCAGTTGCCTGCCGGAACGTTCTTCGAGTTCAAACGCCTTGCTCGCGAGGATCTGGGCGGCCGCGTTGTGTCGGAAAGCGCCCCAAAGGCCCGCGGTCTGGCCATCCTGCGCAAGGCGGGTGTCTTGACCAAACCCGGCGGCGAGAGCACGGCCGGCGCCACCACGCCCGAGGCCAACAATCCTCGCTCGCCCGCGGTCAATGCCAACGTGCCGCTGGCCATCGGTGACGGCGCGGTCACCACCAGCGGGCAACTGCCCAGCGGCATCGACGTGGGCACGCCCAACCCGAAGGTCAAGGACGAAATCGCGGCGTGGGGCACATTCTCGCTCGAAGAGGGCAAGTTCGTGGACATCGACCTCACCGCCGTCAGGTCGGTGCAGTTGATGGCCAAGGGAGCGAACGTGGTCAACATGCTGGGCGCTCCGCAGGGCAAACGGGCGATCATCGTATGGACGCGCACCCGCGAGGACATTCAGGACAAATGGGCCTGGGCCAACAACCTCAACGACTTCTCCTACGCCGACAGCGGCGGCACGCGCTATCCGCTGGCCGGGGTGATCGTCAAACTCAAGAACGCCAACGGGCAGGACATGCTCAACATCACCTTCAACAGCACCAAACAGGCGCCGGTCAAGTACGCACCCGACAAAGATGCGGCCCAGATGCGCCCTTCGGATATCGGCCTGATCTTCGTCGTCCCCCAGGGAGCGCAGATGGCCAACCTGATGTTTAAGACCGAGATCGCCAAGAGCCTCCCTGCGCCTGTGAATTGAGAGAATCATGAACGTCCTTTTCGCCGGCAGCGGTGAGTTCGGCCTGCCGACGCTCCGCGCCCTGCTGGACGCCGGCCACAACATATTGCACGCCTGCTCGCAGCCCGACCGCCCGGCCGGCCGGGGCAAGCTCCTCACCCCTACGCCCATCGCGCAGTTCTGTCTGGACCACCACACTCCCCTGACCCGCACCCAGGACATCAACGCCGAGGAGTTCCCCGCCGCCGACCTCCTGGTGGTCATCGCGTTCGGCCAGAAGGTGTCCGAGCGAATGGCAAATCATGCCCGTATGGGCAGTATAAATCTTCACGCCTCGCTGTTGCCTCGCTGGCGCGGAGCGGCACCGATCAACTGGGCCATCCTCGGCGGCGACTCCATCACCGGCAATTCCGTCATACGCCTGGCCCAGCGCATGGACAGTGGCGCCATTCTGGCCCAGTCGCGGACCGAAATCGCCGATTTGGAAACCGCCGGCGAGCTGCACGACCGCCTTGCGGTAGCCGGCGCTGCCCTCGTGCTCGATGTCGTCCGCGACATGCAGGCCGGCCGGGCGGTCGAGACGCCGCAGGATGAAACCAGGGCGACGCGCGCACTGAAGCTGAACCGCGACCTGGCAAAACTCGATTTTTCGCAGCCGGCCGAGGTCGTCGCGCGGCGAATCCGCGGCCTGTTCCCCTGGCCGGGATGCCGCGTGCAGATTCTGGATGCGGGCGGCCGGCCGCAGGCGCGACTGACGCTCGTCCGAGCCCGCCCCGTGCAGACGCACGGCAATGCCGGCACCATCGACGCCCAGGGTTTCGTGGGCTGTTCCACCGGCCGCATCGAAATCATCGACGTCCTCCCCGACGGCAAGCGGATCATGCCCCTCGCCGCATTCCGCAACGGACACCCCTGGGAGCCCGGCATGAGACTGGAACCGGTGGCATGAGCGCCCGAGATTACGCACTGCTCCTGATCGATTCCCGCGAACTGCCCGGCTGGCGAACCGTGCTGCGAAACCGCCGTCAGAAGCCCCCCGCCGACCCGCGCGATCTCGCACTGGCCGAGCAGATCACGATCGGCGTTGTCAAGAACCTGCTGCACCTGCAATTCCTCATCGAACACTGCTCCGGCCGCAGGCTTGGGTCCATCGATCCACTGATCCAGAAGATTCTCGCCATCGGGCTCTACCAGCTTCGATTTCTCGACCGCATTCCGGCCCACGCCGCCGTCGACGAGGCCGTCGAGCAGGCCAAGCGCTTCGGACAGCGCCGGGCGGCGGGCTTTGTCAACGCGGTCCTCCGCAAAGCCGCCCACCGGAACTGGCCCGCCCCACCCGATCCGGCGACCGATCCGGCCAGTTACGCCGAACTCGCACTGTCCTGCCCCCGCACGCTCTTTTCCAGGCTGACAGAGACCTTCGGCGCCCAAGAGGCGTTGCGACAATGCCGGCACGCCAACACGGAACCCCCGTTGATCGTCCGTCTGCATGCCGGGCGATCCGTGGATGAGGTCGGTGCCGCGGATGTCGTCGCGCGGCCGCACGGGCAGCAGTGTGATCACGGATTCTGGCAACCGGCCCCTGTAGCCGCGATGGGTCATCGCGGCGGGGAACCGCGATCAACGATCGCGGCTGCAGGCGGATTGTCAAACAGAACGGGTACACCGCACGAACAAACCGGCATGGTCGTGCTCGATTCATTCCCCGTGCGACTCCTGGCCGAATTGGCCGAGCGCGGCATCGGGCAGGTGCAGGACCCGACGGCGGCTTCGGTCGCCTCGCTGCTGGAGTTGACACCCGGACAGACGGCGCTCGACCGCTGCTCGGGCGTCGGCACGAAGACCATTCAGTTGGCCGACGCCGTCGGCCCGGCCGGCTTGGTCGTCGCCACGGATCCATCCGAACCCCGTTGCGAAATCCTCCAACGCCTGGCGAACAAACGCGGGCTCGCGCAAATTCACGTCCATAGAATCAGCAAACTCGCGGATCTGCCGCCGGACGAGCCGGCTCAGTTCGACGCCATTCTGGTGGATGCTCCATGCAGCAATAGCGGGGTCCTGGCTCGCCGGCCGGAGGCCCGCTACAACCAGACCGTCAGGCACATCGGGTCGCTCCTCCGGCTCCAGGATGAGATTCTCGACGACTCCGTCCCCCGCCTCAGGAGTGGTGGCCGGCTGGTCTACAGCACATGCTCGATCTGGACGGAGGAGAATATGGGACGTGTCGGCAGGATCCTGTCGAAGCATCCGGATTATCGGATGGTCCACGACCAGACCATTCTGCCGCACAGTGATGGCGACCCGACACGCTATCACGATGGTGGTTATCGAGCTGTGCTGGTGCGTGGCTGAACTGACCCGGCCCCGCCGATCTGCCGATGCCCTTTCAGGAGCATTGGTATGGACTGCATCCAGGCGGCGGGCGTCATCCTGACGATTTGGGTCATCATGCGGAATATCGGCAACGAACGTGAGTGCCAATTGCGGAGGATCGAGAGCCGAATCCGCGAGGAAGCCGCCAGGGTGGCCGAAGCACGAGGAGACGCCCCTGCCAAACCAAGTCCTGATAGACAGCCCGACCGATCCGGATCGAAATAGCACCGCGTATCGGCCGGAACATCATCGAGGATGGGCCCATGATTTCGTGGGAATTCCGGGCGTGACGGCCGCCGAGACAGCGGCCGGGCACCGCTGCCGATATATGTCGGACGCACCTCGACTCGACATCCGTGTGAATTTGCATTGACCGCCCCCGTGGCCAGCACGTAAACTGCTGGCAGACAACACCTTCGCAGGTCGGATCGCTGAAACAAGGAGTTCCCGTGGAGCCTCGGAAAACCCCCAACTTCGCATGGATGTACCTGGTCGTTCTCGCCCTCTCCGCCGGGCTGGCGGCGTGGGGCATAGTTCTGGCTGCCAACGGAGTTGATCGAGTGGTCCTGGCCGCCGGCTGTCTCGGCGTGATCGGCTCGCTCCTGGGGCTGGCCATGTCGCTGGACTGTTCGGCTCAGCACCGCGCCTCGCTCGGCCGCGTCGGCGAGATGTTCAATCCGATCAACGAGCGGCTCCAGCATATTTCGGTGCTGTTGAACCAGGTCAGCGAACAACAACTCCTCAGTGAGCGCACCAAGGCCGTGGCCTTCCGCGACAAGGAGCGTGACGCCGTGCGCCTGGCGATCCGCGAGGAAATGTCCAAGCGCGAGTGGGAGGGCGCCCTCAAGCTCGTTGACGAAATTGAAGCCGTCTTCGGCTACAAGCAGGAGGCGGAGCGGTTCCGCGAGGAAATATTCCAGCAGCGCGATTCGGAAGTGCGGAAGGTCGTGGGCGAGGGCCTGGCGGTTGTGGACCGCTACTGCCGTGAGGAGAAGTGGACCCAGGCGATTCGCGAGGCCGAGCGGCTGCAGCAACTGTTCCCCAAGGACGCGCAGGTCTCGCATGTGCCCCAGGATATCGAGAACCGGCGCCAGGGACACAAGAAGCAACTCGTGGACTCGTGGAACGACGCGGTCACGCGACACGACGTCGACGGCAGCATCGAGATCCTCCGCAGACTCGATCTGTATCTCACTCCGCAGGAAGCCATCGGCTTCCAGGACATGGCCCGGCAGGTGTTCAAGGACAAACTGCTGCTCATGGGACAGCAGTTCACGCTGACGGTGAAGGACCACAAGTGGGCTGAGGCCCTCAAAGTCGGCGAGAACATCATGAAGGAGTTTCCCAACTCGCGCATGGCGACGGAAGTCAAAGAGAAGATGGAACTGCTCCGCCAGAAAGCTTCCGAACTGGAGCCGGCGAAGGTTTGAGCCTTCGCTTGTACACATGGCAGCCAAAGTAGGGCCAGCGTCCTCGCTGGCCTTGTTGCGTGGTTGATCTTCGGGCGATTCAGACCAGCGCGAACGCCGGCCCTGTTGTCGCCGTTCGCAAGCACGCGGGACGGCGGTCAACTTCGCAATGGCCCGACAGCGCTTCGGCGAAGCGGTCTCGGCAGCGTAGTCCGTCGCGGCTCAGGTGGCATTGCGTTGTGGCCCAGGCTTTCAGCCTGCCGCAGGCTGGAAGCCTGCGCCACAATTTCCGCCGCGATGGAGTAGAGTGTCTTCGGCGGGAGTGGCCGTTGGCCCCAGCGGGGCCAGCCGTCATGGCTGAGTGCTGGGGTTTCCCGGCGGATTTCTGCCCGCCTGAAGGTCCGCGAACAGCCGCCGCGCCGACTCGCCGTGGATCCAGTCAACGTGGCCGTCGTTGTACAGGACATTCATGCCATCGTTCTCGTGGTTCTCCGGATTTTCGTAGGCAAGCACCATGTCGGCCGGGCTGTTCGCGCTCATGTTCCCGCAGTAGATATATGAGCAGCGGTGAGGCTTGGCGAAGTCCTCCCGCAGGGCCTGGGTGGTGGGGCCGGTTGCCTTCTCGTCATTGGATGATGGACAAACGAAGACCTCGGGATTCAGGTCGGTTTCGAAGATCAGGGTGACGAGATCGGCGGGGTAGCGCCCTTTGTGGTCATTGGCGTAGAGCATTAACCCCTGGCCGATCTGACGGAGGTTCGATCCACAGTGGACCCGATTGGCGCGCTCACCGGGTCCGCTGCCATAGAGCGGGAGGGGAGAACGGATCAACCATGTAGTCTGATGGACCACGCCGATAGCGCCGATACCGGCCGCGAACATGAGAATGACCAGGCCGAAGGCGGAGAAGGTCCATTGCCAGCGCCAGGCAGGCGGGGTGGTGGCGTTCTCCAGAGCGGCTTTGGCGTGCAGTTCACCGTAGAGCCAGCCCAGGAAGTAGTGCGAACCTGCGATCAGGATCGAGCAGTACAGAAGGCCCAGCGGGAACATCTCCCATCGCACGGTGACCTTGGGGAGCGTCTGGACGAGGAAGTAGATCCATCCGAAGACGAGCACGAAGAGCATGTCCAAGCCGGGGATGCAAATGATCCCCATGCAGAACTGGAGGGCGAGGAATACGAAAGCGATAGCGATGATGAGCGCGAGCTTGCCGGTCTTGCGGCGTGGCGCGGGCGATTCGGCCGATTCGGGCAGGATTGATGGAATCTGTTCGGTCACTTTTGGCTCCCCTTTGGCGTTACGCGATAGAGTGCGCCGTCGCGTTCCCACGCGCCGGGGGTCATCAGTTCCCGTGCGGCCGACACCATCAGCAGCACAACGACAAACAGCAGCCCCCAAAGGAACACCAGCGCCAAGGCCCGCCTGTAGCTGAGGAGGGGCAGCCGCGGAAAGCTCTGGCGCAGCGAGTTCCATATCAGACGGATGAAGCCGGCGACGACGAAGAAGATGGCCAGGAAGAAGGAGATGGCGGAGAGGCGATTGACGGCGTGCTCAGTCAGTGCCCACGGCGCAGGCATCCCGGCTTGGGCGATCGAGGGCCAAAGCCAGAATCCGAATACTGTTATCGCGAGAGGGATCCCGAAACGCCTGTCCATATTCCACCACCTGTCCCACTGGGGTCCAGCCCCACACACTTTCATCATAACTGGATGCTGCGCGTTGGCAACGTGGTGAATTCGCCGAATGTGGTGAATTCGCCGAATGTCGCGCCGCGACAGGGCCGCGAGGCAGGAGCGGAGGATCACGCGGTGAATTGTACCCGAAGCGGCAGATTGAGGCCAAACAGTGTCGTCAAGGCGTCGGTAGTTGGCTCTCGTGGCGTCGAGTAGAGAAGAGGCGCGCCGATGGGCAGGCCAATGCCTTCCAATTGTGTCCGCCCTTTCGAGCTTCGTGGCAAATGGGCATCAGGCCGTGCATGACGTTTCCTCATCCCTCTCTGAAATTCCCTACGGCGGGTTTTCCCCAGTACGGCTTCAAGCCGGAAGTCGGTGGCCACCTTCGCCCTTGCGGACTTATAGGCACGCCCAAGTCCTTCTCGTCGTGCCACTTCCAGTACCCCGGCGGACCGGGCGGCCTGAAGACGATTGTACTTCCGCCCGTGTTAGCCTTCGCCCGAATGCGAGGGGCTCGGCGTCCGCATCGTTCCCACTTGAATCGGTACACGTGGGCTGCCCTTTCGAGGCTGCAGAATTCGCTTCATGCTGCGACCCGACGAGTTGCTTGCCCTTCACCGACAAGGACGTTTACATTCGAGCTTTCATTCCATGAGTCACCTCATCAGAACGTCGAATATGTCTACGCGGGCAAATCGTCAATTTCCCGCGGCCGG